>JAQUMQ010000341.1 GCA_028718045.1 Actinomycetota bacterium | reverse complement strand
CATTTCTTTTTGAGCTTTTAACGGGATCCATGCAGTATTTTATTATCGGAGCACATACATTGTCCCATGTATAGTTTTTGGTTATCTTTTCAATATTGTTTATGCATTTGAAATAAAACTCTTTATCTTGTGCCAGCTTTATTATCGCGTTTGCGATATCAATCGGATTTTTTTCTTTTACGACTATGCCAAGCGCTTTCTTGTCAATGAGATCGCTGAAAAAATCGCCTTCGGTCGAAATCATCGGAAGGTCTGCCCACATATAATCGAGAGCCCTTGTCCTGAACGAAAACCTTGTCTCGATATGAACGGGATGAATCGTTATGCCGGCATCTGCTTCCGTGAGGTAATTTTGTCTTTCATCATATCTTATCCATCCGAAATTAAAAAATACATTTTTTTCGAAAACATCCAAGGTTTTTGCCATGTTTATCGTTTCGTTTACCAAAGCAAGTTCCTTCACCATCGGATCCGGATGCTTTATACCCATGAAATAAAGCTTTATATTCTTGTGTTTTTCCCGTATTATTTTCATCGCTTTTATAAGGGAGATGGTATCGAACCAGTTGTAAATTCCTCCCGCCCATAAAACCACGAAGTCTTCTTTTTCTATCCCCTTGATTACTCCTTTTAAAACATTTTTTTCGTGAACCGGTTTGTTTTCCGGAAGGCCGAACGGTACCACGTCTATCATTTTTCTAAATGTCGAATCCGCATAATAAGTGATCGGATTTATGCGGTTTAATGCGGAAAGCATACCAAGCCAGTAATCACGCTGCCTTTCCGAAGCGCAAATAAAATAATCGCCATAATACAGCTGTTCGTTTAATGTTTCGACCAAAAATTTGTTCATTTCGATTTGCTCATCCATAGGCTTGTTCTTGTATTCTTCGAGCGTGGCAAGATTATACGGATCATAAATATCAAGAATCAGATATTTATTTGTTTTTTTAAGGCTCTTGAATTTGCTGAATACCGCACCTCCGAATAACAGTATGTCGGCTTTTTTTGATAAGCTTGCTATGGACAAATCATCCGTATACCTTGCAATCTCGAATTCCATTTGAGGAAAATTCGCTTCATTCGGAATGGCAAGAACGACATTCATGTATTTCGACAAAACTTGTGCAAAATTCCAGACCCTGATCGCAGGCCCGGCCATTTCGGGTGACACGATCTCATCGGAAATTATAAGAAGCGTTCTTTCCAACTTTTTGGCAAACATATCGTATATGCCAAGCGTTTTTAAGAGCTCGATTTGGTGTTGCTGATAGTCTTTATCGTCTGATACCGAAAGGAACTGCCCTTTAAAATAATTGAAGACCGACTTGTCATCCCTTTTTCTTTCTTTTTGTATTTTGTCTCTTTTGCACCTGTGCTTTGAAATGTTATCAAGAAAATCTTTTGCTGCCATTAGCGAGCTTAATGGCTGAGGATCTATCCTTAAATCGGCTATTTTTTCTTCAAGCTTTTTAGACAACTGACAGCTTTTTTCATTGTTTAAGTCAAAATTATAATATTTTTCATAATCAAACTTGAAATCAATGAAAATCCTGCCGAATATGCTTGCCAGTGTCGAAGACAAAATGCTTGCAAGATTATTTTCGTCATAATTTTTGAAAATCGAAATAAGCGAATTTCTTTCCTTCAAAAACCGCAGCTTGTCGTCACCGAAATTTCTTGAAGTACCGTGATGCATATGATAAACGACAGATTTTGGAGCAAAAACAACCTTATATCCAAGTACCCATAATCTCCATCCTAGATCGACATCCTCATAGTATGCAAAAAAATCCTCGTCGAATCCGCCGGCTTTGACAAAGACATCCTTTCTTATAAGCATGGCTCCACCGTTTACGAACGGTAAATATCTTTCCATGTTATGAATATCCTTTTCAACCGGAACGCCATAATCAATCTGGAAACCTTTGCCCTCGAAATTAATCATCCCTCCAGCAAAATCGATATTTTTACCGTCAAACGATAAGACTTTGGATCCCGAGCATACCACTTCAAAAGAGCCGTACACAGGCTTTAAAAGCTCGATAAGCCATTTGTCGTCAACCCTGGTATCGTTGTTTAAAAATGCGATGAATTCGCCCGAAGCAGCTTCGACTGCCTGATTGTTTGCTTTGGCAAAACCAAAGTTGTCATTATTTTCTATCAATTTTACTTTCGGAAAATTATCCTTTATGAATTTTACCGAATCGTCCTTGGATCCGTTGTCAACAACGATTACCTCGATCTTGTCCTGAGGATAATCGAGTTTTTCGATGCTTTGCAGACAGTCGTTTAAATAATTTGCGCCATCAAGGTTTGCGATCGAAATCGTAACTTTCGGATATAAAAATAAATGTTTCATAACTTAAGAAGTTTTTAATAAAAAAATGATAAAATGCTTAATAAATTATTTAATAGTGTTCTTAGACTCAAAACTTATTTAAATTATAACAAACAATTTATATTAAACAATAATTAATGTTAAAATGAACATTAAATAAAAACAATCAAATATT
>JAQUMQ010000340.1 GCA_028718045.1 Actinomycetota bacterium | reverse complement strand
TCCGATCTATTGATAGCCTTGATAAAATCAATGTTATAAAGGCCGAATATCAAAAGTATAAAAAAGAAAAGATGCTGATGGATTACGATGACTTGCTTTTATATCTGGAACTTCTTTTAAAAGAAAATAATAAAATAAGGGAAAAAATTTCTAATTTTTTTAAATTCATAATGGTTGACGAGTTTCAGGATACAAATAAAATTCAGGCAAACATAGCATGTCTTCTTGCCTCTGAGCACAAAAATATAATGGTGGTAGGAGATGATTCTCAAAGCATTTATTCTTTCAGAGGCGCAAATTTCAGAAATATAATGGATTTCCCTCGTATTTATCCGGAATGTAGGGTTATTACGCTTGAGCAGAATTATAGAAGTACTCAGCCCATACTTGATTTGACCAATGCCCTTATAGAAAATGCCAGGGAAAAATATTCGAAAAAGCTGTTTACGAAAAAAAAGGATGATATCAAACCTGTTTATGTCGAGACGGATGATCCCAATATGCAGTCGAAATTCGTAGTTCAAAGAATCCTGGAGACAAGAGAAGAAGGAGTTCCATTAAATAACATAGCAGTATTATTTAGAAATGCATGGCATTCGAATGATCTTGAAATAGAGCTGGCTGCCGCTAATATAAATTTTACGAAATTCGGGGGAATCAAGTTTACGGAAGCCTCCCACATAAAAGACATAATAGCTTATTTGAAAGTATTTAATAACCAGATGGATTCAATAAGCTGGTTTAGGATCTTGCAATTGATTGAAGGGATAGGCGAAAAAACTGCGGAATTTATAACAAACGAGATAGTGGAAAATGGCAAAGGTATAAGTTTTTTAAAAGATTTGGTTTATCGGGAAGTCGATAGGATCGAAGAAAGTATATCGCAATATGGCAAAATAAACTTAAGACAAAAGTCAATAAGCCAGTCTTTTGACTCAGGCAGAATAATTACAAAGAAAAAATATTATAAAAATTTATACAAACTGTCCGTGATGCTGGAAAGCCTTTCGGGTAAAAACTTATCACCGTATGAGCTTATAAAAATTGCTTATGATTATTACAAACCATTTTTTGAAAACAAATACGATGACTTTAACAGGAGATTAAAAGATATCGAGTCCTTGTTGCTGATATCTCAGAGATATAAAAAATTAAATGCTTTTCTTTCCGATATGACAATAGAGCCTATCAAGGAAAGTCAGTTTCGCACAGATCCCGAAGATTCCGATGATGAGGAGCTCGTTCTTTCGACTATACACTCCGCAAAAGGGCTTGAGTGGCATACCGTTTTTATCATTTATCTTGTCGACGGATTTCTTCCAAGCGCGATGTCTCTTTCAAATACGGAAGAAATAGAAGAGGAAAGGAGGCTGCTATACGTGGCAGCTACAAGAGCAAAACAAAATCTTTATCTTATTAAGCCGAACAACAGCAAAAAAGGCGGAAATTATTTTCAAAGCTCATACGGCTCTCTTTCGGAGACAAGCAGATTTTTGAAAGAAAACGATTTGCTCGAAAAATATGCGGAAAAATGGATTTTGATAGATTGACAGGTTTCCGGTATGGCTTAGCTATAGATATTATTTGAGTTAAATTTATTAAACCGATCAGATATTTTATTTAAAATTTTATCTTAAAAATTAATATAAATTATGGAATATTTCCTGTTATTTTTGATATACAGCTTTTTCGGAGTGGGAATCGAAATTATTTTTACGTCGATCCACGATTATATAAGATATAAAGATATTGCTTTAAAAGGCAGATCATATTTATGGATGTTTCTTATATACGGTTGTTTCGGACTTATAATAAAACCTCTTTATCCCTTGATATCATTTATACCCTTCGTCATAAGGGGTTTGATATATACGGCAATCATTTTTGTGGGCGAGTTTGCTTATGGCTTTCTGCTTAAGCTGATAATAAAAAAAGTCCCATGGGAATATAAGACCAGATGGTCGATTTTGGGAATAGTCAACCTTGCTTATTTGCCGTTCTGGCTTTTGCTAAGTTATATTCTTGAATTGATATACCGTTGCTTTTTAAAGATTACCATATTTTAACTTCGGACTTGAAATTTAGTTGTTATTATAAGATATTATACGTGTTTATCCTGTTATGTTTTTTTAACATTGAATATGTTTGGTGAGGTTACCTGTTTTTGGGGATTGACAAAATATTTTAAAAAATTTAAAAAAAATGATTTGAGGGAAATGAATAAAAGCAAAAAACCGGAGACAAAAACATGAAAAGAATATTAGGCGCGACCATAGGAAGTTGCATACATGTTGCAGGTATTTTAAGTTTCTTGGACATCGCAGGCAGTGCCGGTTTTGATACCAAATTTTTGGGTACCGCAGTAGATATCGAAACTTTAAAAAAGGGAATAAAAGTTTTTAATCCCGATCTGGTTGGTTTAAGCTACAGGCTTACTCCGGAAAGTGCTGTTTCCGTATTAAAAAAATTCGAAAGTTTATTGTCAGATAAAGAATATCAAAAAATAAGGTTTATTCTCGGAACCACAA
>JAQUMQ010000339.1 GCA_028718045.1 Actinomycetota bacterium | reverse complement strand
GCCATATCGATCATTTAAAAGCTCTTGCAGATCTGGCAGCGGCAAACAAAATAAAGAAATTGTTTATCCATGCTTTTCTTGACGGCAGAGATGTACCTCCAAGAAATGCAATTGTTTATCTTGAAGAAATTGGAAAATATATGAGTAAATCGGGATATGGCGAAATCGCGACGGTATGCGGAAGATATTATGCCATGGACAGGGATAACAGATGGGAGAGAGTAAAGAAAGCTTATGATAATCTCGTATACCGTAACGGAGAGCATTTTTGTGATGCGAAAGCGCTTATCGAAAATTCTTATGAAAAAAACACAGACGACGAGTTCGTGATTCCTTCGTGTATCTTTGTTAAAAATGAAGAAGACGCAAAAATAAAATCAAATGATTCCATAATATTTTTCAACTTCAGGCCCGATAGGGCAAGAGAGATTACGAGATCATTCGTTTACCAGAATTTCAACGAATTCGACAGAGGAAGTGCTGTTTGTAAAAATCTTGTTTTCGTATGCATGACGGAATATGATGCAAGATTTAAAGATGCCCCGGGTGTTTTCGTGGCATATCCTCCAAGAATAGTCGTGAATACCTTAGGAGAAGTGATTTCTAAAAACAATTTAAGACAGCTAAGAATTGCCGAAACGGAAAAATATGCTCATGTAACATTCTTTTTCAATGGCGGGATTGAAAAACCAAACCCAATGGAAGATAGAATACTTATCCCGTCTCCAAAAGTGCCTACTTATAATTTAAAACCAGAAATGAGCGCTTTTGAAGTTGCGGAAAGATTGGTCGAGAAAATTGAAGAAAATGTTTACCATTTTTTTGTTGTCAATTTTGCGAATCCGGACATGGTTGGCCATACCGGATTTTTTGAAGAGACAGTCAAAGCGATAGAAACGGTGGATAAATGTGTCGGCAGGATTGTCGATAAGATCAATGAGCAAAACGGTATTGCGATAATAACTGCGGACCATGGTAATGCTGAAGAAATGGTTAATAACAATATGCATTGCCCGATGACGGCTCATACCGTTTCAAAAGTTCCGTTTATATTGTGCGACAATGGTATAAAAAAGCTCAGGGACGAAAGTCAAAATCCGAAATTATGCGACATCGCTCCCACAATATTGGAACTTTTAAATATCGATAAACCCGATGAAATGACCGGAACATCGCTGATTAAAAAATGGAAGTAAATATCGGATATAATTTGGAATCTTAATCGACCGGCAAATTACAATTAAATATTTTTATAAATAATTTTTGTTTTATATGAATTTTATAAAAAGTTTTAATAAATTTAAAATATTTATAGCAGTTTATAAAAGGTAATTATTTAAATGGTTAAAAAAAGTGTAAAAAAGCCTATTTGTCTAATAATAATGGATGGTTGGGGAATTTCAGAAAGAAAAAGAGGCAATGCCATTTATCAGGCATTGACCTCCAATATAGATTATTACAACAGATTCTATCCATGCACGAAGCTCAATGCTTCCGGAGTAATGGTCGGACTTCCCGAAGGGCAAATGGGCAATTCCGAAGTAGGTCATCTTAACATAGGAGCAGGAAGGATAGTACTGCAGGATTATACAAAAATAGCCATGGCGATAAACAACGGAAATTTTTTCAAAAATAAAGCTTTTTTGAAAGCTTTTGAAAATGTGAAAAAAAATAACAGCACACTTCATTTCATGGGATGCTTGTCCGACGGAGGAGTACACAGCCATGTCGATCATCTTAAAGCTCTTGCAAAAATGGCAGTTGAGAACGGGATAAGGCAGTTTTACATTCATGCCTTTCTGGATGGAAGAGATGTTTTTCCGATGAGCGCCAAAAGTTATATCGATGATATCGAAGACTTTTTAAAAAATATAAATGCGGGCGAAATTGCCACACTAGTCGGAAGATATTATGCACTGGACAGAGACAACAAATGGGATAGAACAAAAAAAGCTTATGATTTGTTGGTTCAGGGAGTTGGAGAAACGTTTGATGACTCGACAGAAGCTATAAAATATTTTTATGACAAGGGAGTATCAGATGAGTTTATCGAACCTTGCAACATACGGGTAAAAAATGATAAAAATTCAAAAATAAAAGACAAGGATTCAGTTGTTTTCTTTAATTTTCGCCCGGACAGGACAAGGCAGCTTACAAACGCATTCATATCAAAAGATTTCAATAATTTCGAAAGGCCTGCAGATATACCGCAAACTTTTTTTGTATGCATGACTAATTATGATGATAAATTTGACGCACCTGTGGCATTTTCACAGGAAAGGGTTAAAAATACTTTAGGTGAAGTATTATCCAAAAACGGATTGAAGCAACTTAGGATTTCCGAAACCGATAAGTATCCGCATGTCTCTTTTTTCTTTAACGGCGGCATAGAGGAACCGTTTGAAAACGAGGACAGGATATTGATCCCAAGTTCTTCGGTTAAGACATATGATTTAAGACCTCAGATGAGTGCTTATGAAATCACCGAAAAAGTGATCGAGAAAATAAACGAAAATATTTATGATTTTATAGTGATAAATT
>JAQUMQ010000338.1 GCA_028718045.1 Actinomycetota bacterium | reverse complement strand
GGGAACGGCTTGCAATATGGGTATCGAAGAATATTTGGCACTTGCTTTTCGAAGAGGACATCGCCGAGGTCTTTCGTGGGGGATCAGCCATAAAGAACGAGACCATTACAAAGAATTGCTCAGCACGCTGGAGCTGGGTCTGGAAAACCGCCTAAGTACCAAGGTAGGGTTGCTTTCGGGAGGACAAAGACAAGCATTGACACTTTTGATGGCAACACTTAAAAAACCCAAGCTGTTGCTTTTGGATGAACACACTGCTGCTCTTGACCCAAAGACTGCCCAAAAAGTACTGGAATTAAGCGAAAGGATCATCAGAGAGGAAAATCTAACGACTCTTATGGTTACGCATAATATGAGGGATGCGATAAAGCATGGCAACAGGCTAATGATGATGCATGAAGGAAGAGTCGTTTTGGATATAAAAGGAAAAGAAAAGCAAAAAATTACCGTTGAAGATCTGCTTGTTCGATTCGGTAACGCAAGCGGGGAAGAATTTTCAAATGATCGTGCATTATTAATGTAACATTATCAATCCAGTAGCCGATAAAGAGACATAATAATTAGGCAAAGCGAAAGAGCGGTATGTTCATAAAAATATTTCCAGCTCATATTTTCGTAACGCCAATTCAGGCTTCACGTTTTTGTTGTCAAGCAGAATTATCAGCAGAATGATAAAAGATTTAGAAAAATAATCAAGTTGCATATGTATTCCCAAGACATGATTAATATAGATTTTAAACACTGGCTGTGATAGGAAAAACTAATATTAAAAATAATATTTAGGCAGTTGGTTCGTATGACCAATATTTTGATCGGCGTTCTTATCCTGATTTCGATAATTATCCTGATTTTAGTTATCATAAAAAAGCCTTCTGTTTACGGTAATAAAATAAACGAAGAGCTCTTGTCGCTTGACAAAAGCCAGGAAAGAATGGAGAAATCCGTAAAAGATGAAATCTCAAGAAACCGCATAGAATCAAACGAAAACGAAAAATTGACAAGAGAGGAAATAAGGAATTCCTTTAAATCTTTCAGCGATAGCACTGATAAAAGAATGGCTGACTTTTCGGCGATTCAAGCTGTTAATTTCGAAAATTTTTCAAAAAAGCTGTCCGAGCTTACCGAAAAGAATGAGCTTAAAATGGAGCAAGTAAGGCTTACCGTTGAAGGAAAGCTTGAAAATATCCAGAAGGATAACAGCGAAAAGCTTGAAAAAATGAGGCAGACTGTCGAAGAAAAGCTTGAAAGTACCTTGGAGACAAGGCTTGGGGAAAAGTTCAAGCTTGTAAATGACAGACTGGAGCAGGTTTACAAAGGTTTGGGTGAAATGCAATCATTGGCTTCAGGGGTTGGAGATTTAAAGAAAGTTCTTACGAATGTCAAGTCCAGAGGAACATGGGGGGAAGTTCAGCTCGGAAACCTTCTTGAGCAATTGTTGATACCAGAACAATATTCAAAAAATGTTTGTACAAAAAAGGGAAGTGCAGACAGAGTCGAGTTTGCGATAAAAATTCCCAGCAAAGACGACCATGTAAAATCGATATGGCTTCCCATCGATGCCAAATTCCCGATAGAGGATTATCAAAAGCTTATCGAAGCTCAGGAAAATGCCGATATCGCAATGGCAGATGTTTTGGGAAAGGCTCTTGAAACCAGGATTAAAAGTGAAGCAAAGGATATCAAAGACAAGTATCTGGATCCACCTTATACCACAGATTTCGGAATTTTGTTTTTGCCGGTGGAAGGCTTGTTTGCGGAAGTGGTAAGAAGGATAGGATTGGTTGAATTTCTACAAAACAATTACAGAGTGGTTGTTACAGGACCGACTACGATTGCCGCACTGCTCAACAGTTTACAGATGGGATTTAGAACACTTGCCATAGAGAAGCGCACAAGTGAAGTATGGGAAATACTGGGAGCCGTTAAAAACGACTTCGGAAAATTTGGGGAAATTCTTGAAAAAACCCATAAAAAATTAAAAGAAGCATCCAACAATATCGAAACTGCCGCAACTAAAACCAGAAGCATAGAAAGAAAACTAAATAAAGTGCAATCATTGCCAACGGCAGAAAGTAAATTTTTAGATGCCAAATAAACGATGCAGGAGTTTTTATAAGAATATATAAATGACGCAAAATTACGGAAATAAAAATATTTATTTGCTAAAAAAATAATGATTTTTTATCTTCGCAGTCTTTAATTCTAACCATCATTACCCATGAGTATTTTAAACAATATTTTTTATATTTTTTGTTCGACATGTCGGCAATTTTTTATTTGATAGCACAATAAAAACACAATTATTTATTTGATATTGACAAGACCGGTTCCGGTGTTATCATATTAATAAAGTTATTGATAACGTTATTAATAACGATTTTAGATAATATTTAAAATATACTTGCTTAGAGATGCGATATGGCTAAACTCAAATATAAAATTTTTGCGGCGATGCCTTTCCAAGATATGGAAGCTTGCAAAAAGGTCAGAGCAATCAAAAAAGAAGATATTGCCAAGCATTCAAATCCCGATTTTAAAATCGAAGTCGTTAAA
>JAQUMQ010000337.1 GCA_028718045.1 Actinomycetota bacterium | reverse complement strand
ATTGTTGCAACGGCTCCATATTCCAAAGCTGAAATATATTGTATTTTATTTTCGGTTATATCATCACCATTCCAATTTATAAGCGCGATTTTTCCTTTGATATCCTTACCGGGATTTAAAGGATCAAATAATTTAATCTTGGAAGTAATGTTGCTTGATCTTGTGTAAGGCATCGCAATACAATGTATGACCAGCTCGGGTTTATCAACCAATACCACATCCACTTTATTGCAATGCCACCCAATTACCGGAAATTGCTCTATTTGAACATTTTCTATTCCAATTTCTTTTAATTTTCCGGCTATCCATTCGGCAGCAAGATTTTCATTTAAGGAGCCTGCAATTCTATCGGGAAACAAGCCACAGAATTCTTCAATAATTTTTTTGCCTTTTGATATATTAATTTGCAATTAAACCTTCTCCTTATTTTAAAAATTTTCATTCTTCATTCGATATGGCAGCGGTATTTCTTTTCTTTCTTTTCCCAATAAGTAAATAATAAAGAACAGAAAAAACTGCTACGCCTACAAATACATAAAAAGTGACCGGATCAGAAAATATATAAGAAGAAAAAACAAGCAATGACATGGCAATCACAAGTATGGGAATCAATGGGAAAAGCCATCCTTTGATCTTGAAAGGTCTTTCGAGATTACGCTCTTTTTTCCTTAAAAAAATCACGGAAAAACCTACCATTATATAAACACCAAGAGCCGAACCCGAAGCAGCGGATACCATCCTTGAAAGATTTGAGAAAAAGCACAGTATTATGGATACGATACCAAGCACCAAAACCGATATATAAGGACTTGAGAGCTTTGACTGTAAGAAAGCAAAAGGTCTTGGAAGATATCCGTCTCTTGCAACCGCAAAAAGAACTCTTGAAGAATAAAGCATAAGTCCCAGCAGTGTTCCGAAAAGCGATGCAATCGAAGCAATATTAATCAAGGTAATAACAATAGGTGGAGCGAAATTCCAAATTGCTACAATAATGGGAGCATCTGCGGCTCCTAGTTCTTCCCACGGCATTACCCCTATCGAAGCCCACCATACCAGCAAAGCAACGGCTAAAAGAGTGAGTATCGAAAAAAGAAATGCTCTCGGAAGAGATTTTCCGGGATTTTTCAGCTCTTCGGTTAATCCGATAGTGGTATCGCATCCTATAAAAAACCACATACCAAACGGTATGGCCATCAGAAATCCCAGAAATCCGCCCTGTATAGGAACAGGATTTGTATACATCACGGAACCTTGATTATTTATGCCCGAGATTATGATAAATATCGCTATAACAACTATGGTTAGGCTTGTTATAACCAGCTGAACTTTCGAGGAAAACTTAATATTCAAGATAGCCAGTATCATAACAATTACAATCGATATGATTGCAATAATAGATTCATTCAGGAAGCCCGAAATACTATGAAGATAACTTGCAAAACCCATTGCCACCGATGAAAGGCCGGTAATTGACGTAAGTAAAATAAATATGGCAGTAACAGTTCCTGCCATTCCGCCCATCGCCCTTTCGGCATAAAGATAGGCTCCGCCTGTTTTTGGCAAGGACGAACCCAATTCTGCCATAATCATCAAAATAAAACCGTAAAAAACAAACGCAAACAAAATAGCAATCAAAAATCCGAAAGGTCCGGCAATTCCAAGACCATAATTCCATCCGAAAAATATACCCGAAATTACAGTTGCAACCGAAACGGCAAATATATCCATTGTTCCGATAACCCTTTTTAATTTTCCTTTTTCGGCATTATCTTCAGCCATTCATCTCTCCCTTCACGTTATATTTGATTTTATTTTAAAATACTATCCATCGATTAATTTATTTCTTTATTTTTGAAATTTTCACTTTTCTTTTTCATCCGACATAACAGTAGCATTTCTTTTGTTTCTTTTTCCGATAAGCAAATAATAAAGCACGCCAAAAACTGCCACACCGACAAACACATAAAAAGTGACCGGATCGGAAAATATATAAGAAGAAAAAACAAGCAATGACATGGCAATCACAAGTATTGGAACCAATGGGAAAAGCCATCCTTTGATCTTGAAAGGTCTTTCGAGATTACGCTCTTTTTTCCTTAAAAAAATCACGGAAAGAGCAACTAGTATATAAATGCCAAGAGCCGAACCCGAAGCAGCGGACACCATCCTTGAAAGATTGGAGAAAAAGCACAGTATTATGGATACGATACCCATTACCAAAACAGATATGTACGGACTTGTAAATTTAGGCTGTAAAAATCCAAAAGCCCTTGGAAGATATCCGTCTCTTGAAACCGCAAAAAGAATTCTTGACGAATAAAGCATAAGCCCCAGCAGCGTTCCGAATAGCGATGCGACTGAAGCAATATTAATCAAGGTAATAACAACAGGTGGAGCAATATTCCAGATCGCAACAATAATGGGTGCGTCTGCGGCTCCTAGTTCTTCCCATGGCATTATTCCTACCGAAGCCCACCATACCAGTAAAGCAACGGCTAAAAGAGTAAGTATCGAAAAAAGAAATCCTTTCGGAAGTGACTTTCCGGGATTTTTC
>JAQUMQ010000336.1 GCA_028718045.1 Actinomycetota bacterium | reverse complement strand
CCGATTTTAAGCACAGAACTGAATTATTTGCCAGAAGCTAGCTTTTATTGTTAGAAATAAATAAATTTGTTATCATAATATTATTAATAAAAGTATAAAATATTTTTATCCTATCAAGAATAGGATTGTACGGAAACAATCGGTAAAATATAAAAAAATTAAGAAAAAAGCAAGAATTAAGCCAAGATGACTTAGCAAGGAAAGCCGAGCTTAAATATTCTTCCTTTGTTAAAATCGAGGGTTATTTTGTGAAGAAACCAGACAATTAGCTTATCGCTAAAATCGCAAAAGCGCTTTATGTTTCAATAGAGTATTTATTGAAGTAAATAATATGGAAAAGTGGCTACAAGATCTTAAATACAATCCAATAGCTCCTTTACTTAAATCTGGTAATAAAGCTATTATCGCTTTTGTTAGGCGCGATCTTCTGGAAGAGAAAATTGAAATAGAAAATTTGTGGCAACTACCAGAGCCGCAAAAAATTCTTAAAAAACAGCGGGATGACGGCTCGTGGAAATACCCCGGAGCTTCAAAGGGCGAACTCCAAGAAATGTACGATCAGCTCGAGACATGGAGACAATTTGGTATTTTGATTGAGATATTCGGATTTAACAAAAAACACCCGGCTATTACCAAAACAGCAAAGTATTTATTCTCAAAACAATCTAAAGAGGGCGATTTTCGGGGAATATACGCCAAGCAATACACGCCAAATTATTCTGCCGCCGTTCTTGAGCTTTTAATCAAAGCTGGTTACGATAATGATCTACGCATCGAAAAACACTTCGAATGGCTCTTGAAAATCCGTCAAAATGACTGTGGCTGGGCATTGCCATTTCGAACCCGCGGTTTTGATCTAAAGGTTATTTACGAAAACAAGCCACTTATAAAAATCGATCCCCAAAAGCCGTTTTCATGGTTGATTACCGGTGTTGTTTTGCGCGCTTTCGCCGCTCATTCAAAATATCGTAAATCAAAAGAAGCCAAGAAAGCCAGTGAATTACTTATCGAAAGTTTATTCAAACGGGATAATTATCCAGATAGAGCTGCTCCCGAATATTGGTTGCGATTTTCATTTCCTTTTGATTACACCCATCTAATTTCGGCGCTCGACAGCTTGTCGCTTCTTGGATTTTCCGCATCTAACCCACAAATCGCAAAAGCTCTCAACTGGTTTATTAAAAATCAAAAAGAAGATGGCTTGTGGAATTTCCACCCTGTCTGTGGTGCCGGTAAAGGCAAATACGACTTATGGCTTGCGCTGGCAGTATGCAGAATATTCAAAAATTTTTATAATTAAGAAGAAAAGAATTTACCGACAAAATAGAAATATGAAAATAAAGATAAATAATCTCATAAAGCCGATTAACTTGCTCATCTTAATTGGCGTCTTGGTACTTGTAACTACCGGTATTGTATATTCTGTTTCTTGGTTGGAAAAACATCAACTTGTGGGAGATTATGTGCGAAGTGTCGAGACTGACAAAAAAATTATTGCTCTAACTTTTGATGATGGTCCAAATCCTGGCGATCCAACAGTCACAAAAAACATTCTTGCTTTACTTAAACGCTATAATGCAGAAGCTACATTTTTTGTAATTGGGAAAAACGCAGTAATACATCCGGAGATAGTAAGAGAAGAATATCAAGAGGGTAATGAAGTCGGCAACCATTCATGGTGTCATGAAAATTTGGTATTCAAAAGCCCTTGGTTTGTTAAAAGGGAGATAGACGATACAGATACTTTTATTAGAAGCACAGGTTATAAAGGAACAATCTATTTTAGGGCACCAGGCGGCCAGAGGTTTATTATCTTGCCGTTAATTCTTATGCTAAAGCACAGGATACATATTTTATGGGATCAGAACGTATTATTATATGATTTTGATAATCCACCTCCTGCACCTGAAAAAATGCTTCAAATATTTGACACTCACGTACAACCGGGATCGATAGTTCTGCTTCATGATGGATATCCTGGCGCTTTTGAAAACAGGGAAAATACGGTTAAAGTTACGGAAATGATATTGGATAAATATACAAAGCTTGGATATGAATTCGTAACCATAAGCGAACTGCTTGCCAACAAAAAAGCTATTATTCATTAACATGCCGGCAAACGCCAAAAAGAGAGTTAACTGTCATCCCCGAGGTTGGAAAATCAATAATCACGGATTCAGCAAATGTCAAAATAACTTGAGTTGCTGATTTAAAAGGCAGGAATGTCCAAAATTTTTATTGCAAAACAAATGAGAAAGTCAAGGCCGTCATATTAAAGTATTTGAGGCATTTAGTATTTTAACCCCAAAGTTTTTAAAAATGATAATGTCTTGTATTTTATTATGTTAAAATAATAAATATAGAAGAATCTATTTATAAGCTATCGAGGAAAGGAGAATTCATGAATATTGAAATAAATCATGTCGATGGGAAACAAAATAAAAAGGTTATGCTTTATGCATTAAGCACATGTATTTGGTGCCGAAAAACAAAAATGCTCTTGGATGAATTGGGTATAGCTTATGACTATATGGATGTCGATCTGTAGGTTTCGGAA
>JAQUMQ010000335.1 GCA_028718045.1 Actinomycetota bacterium | reverse complement strand
CATATACGATAAAGATACCGTCAAAAAGCAGGCAGATATAAAACTGCTTTTCAAGCTTCTCAGATATATAAAACCATATAAGCTTGCCTTCTTTATCACCTCGTTTTTTCTTTTGATAAACGCTGTCTTGGAGATCGCAGGTCCGTTTATAATCAAGCTGGCAATTGACGAGTATCTGATCCCCAAAATATATCACGGTTTTTTATTCATGATTTTGGTATTTGGATTATTGATAATATTTCAGTTTATTATCAGGTACTTACAACAATATCTTACAGAATACATGGGCGAAAAGGTTATGTTCGATCTAAGAATGGACATATTTTCGCATATACATAAAATGGAAATGTCCTTCTTTGATAAAAACAAGGTTGGAAGGCTCATGACAAGAGTTACCACGGATGTTCAAACATTAAATGAAATGCTTTCTTCTGGTGTAGTTGCTTTGTTCGGTGACGTTTTCATGATTATCGCTATTATTGTGATGATGCTTAATCTGGATTTGAAACTCTCTCTCGTTACATTTTCCGTATTAATATTTCTGGTAATAGCAACGATGATTTTCAGACACAGGGTAAGAAAATATTTCAATATAATAAGAGTAAAAATATCTGCCATAAATTCTTATCTCCAGGAATCAATAACCGGAATCATAACCATAAAAATTTTAAATCGTCAGAAAAAAAACAATAAGGAATTCAGCGATTTAAACAAAGACTATCTGGGAGAATATATAAAAACAATTTTTAGCTATGCGGTATTTTTCCCAACTGTCATATTAATTGAAACCCTTGCCATAGCTTTGATTATATGGTTCGGCGGAGGCCAGGTCATAAGAAACGTCTTAACTCTTGGGACCCTGGTGGCATTCATACAATACATCGAAAAATTCTTTCATCCCATAAGCGATCTTAGTGAAAAATTCGGAATATTGCAGGAAGCTATTGCGGCATCTGAACGAATTTTTGGTCTTCTTGAAACAAAACCGTCTATAACATCGCCGGCAAACGCAAAGGTATTGTCCGAAATTAAAGGCAGCATCAAATTCAGAAACGTATGGTTTGCTTATAATTCAAATGACTATGTACTTAAAGATATTTCTTTTGAGGTAAAACCAGGAGAAAGTATTGCATTCGTAGGAGCAACAGGCTCGGGTAAAACATCCATAATAAACATACTTAACAGGTTTTATGATATAAAAATGGGAAATATATATGTAGACGATGTCGATATAAGAGAATTTGACCTAGAAAACTTAAGACGGCATGTCGGAGTAGTTTCGCAGGATGTATTTTTATTTTCCGGTACGATTATCGACAATATAAGGCTCGGAAACAAAAATATAACTCTTGATGAAGTCGAAAAAGCGGCAAAATTCGTAAACGCAGATAAATTCATAAACAAATTTCCCGATAAATACTACCATGAGGTAAAAGAACGCGGCCAGACTTTATCGGTAGGTCAAAAACAGTTGACAGCTTTTGCCAGAGTAATGGTTTTTAATCCTAAAGTCTTACTTGTAATGGATGAAGCAACTTCCAGCGTAGATACCGAGATCGAAACATTGATTCAGGATGCACTTAAAAAAGTCATGCATGGAAGAACTTCGATAATAATTGCACACAGACTTTCAACGATAAAAAATGTGGACAGAATCATAGTGCTTTCGAAAGGACAGATCGCAGAAAACGGAACTCATCGAGATCTTTTGAATAATAAAGGCATTTATTATAAACTATACAAATACCAATATCAGATGCAGTAATATAAAAAAAAATAAAAAAACAAAGTAAAAAAACATACCGTGCAAAATATTTTTATTTAGTTTTTTAAAAAATTTCATATCTTCTTTTTTCGAATTTCTATTAACTTTTAAATATATTGGAAAGTAAATATTAAAAAAATGAAATGTCCTTTTTGCGGAAACCTCGATAGTAAAGTCATAGATTCGCGCCTTACGGAAGATAAGGAATCAATAAGACGTAGACGTGAGTGCGAAAGGTGCATCAAAAGATTTACGACTTATGAGCGCCTCGAAACTCAGCCTATTGTGGTAATCAAAAAAGACGGCACGAAACAACCCTTCGACAGAAACAAGATATTGGGCGGGCTCATAAGAGCTTGCATCAAAAGAAACATCGATACTTCCGTACTCGATAAAATTGTCGATGACATCGAGTACGAAATCAGGAACAATCCTTCAAACGAAATAAGCAGCAAGGATATCGGAGATCTCGCGCTAAAGCATCTCAAAAATCTTGATAAGGTTGCCTATATAAGGTTTGCATCGGTTTACAAACATTTTGACGATATCGAAGAATTTACGAAAGAACTTGAAGAGCTGCAGAAATAACCGATAACCAATTCTTGCCGAATATTAACCAAAACTTAGAAATTTATAAAAATCGTACCAATAAACCAAAACTTTTAATAAGCAATGGAACATTAAGCAGCGGTGATTGTTTTATTTCTAAAATTTATATCGAAGTACGGCCCCTATTTTTCCGTGTTTTTTAAGTTTTTCGTTTTCCTTGACAGGCAGCACTTCGCTACCCTGGTTT
>JAQUMQ010000334.1 GCA_028718045.1 Actinomycetota bacterium | reverse complement strand
AAAAAAATCATTAAAAATGAACTATAGCATAAAAATCGATTAATTTTAAAACCTATTTAATTTAAAACCTATTTAATTTTATGGAAATGTCATATAATTTTCTTCTGCTGATTTCATATCTTTTCATTATATCTTTAAAAGCTTCTTTTTTAACAATTCCTCGTTTCAAAAGGATGTCTAGTTCTTTTTTTATAGCGTCTTCATTAAAATTCTTTATTTTTCTTGTCTCTTGTCCTGAAACAACCAAAACTATTTCTCCTTTTAATTTCAAACCTTTTTTCTCTCTTTCCTCGATTGTCTGAAGCACTTCGCTTATTTTGCCCCTGAGGCATTCTTCAAAAACTTTGGTAATTTCTCTTGCCAAGCACATATCTCTGTCTCCCAAAACTTTTCTCATCAAACCCAAGAGATTTCCGGTACGGTTTGGAGATTCATAAAAAATTATCGTATAGGGAAGGTTTTTGATTTCCTCAAGCTTGTTTTTGATTTTTATATCCGTTTTAGGTAAGAATCCAACAAACAAAAAATTATCTACCGGAAGCCCTGATATCACAAGGGCAGATAATGCAGCATTCGGCCCCGGGATCGGACTTAAATCAATGTTTTCTTCGATGCATCTTTTTATAAGTTTAAAACCTGGATCCGAGATAAGCGGCACTCCCGATTCCGAAACAAGTGCGACATCTAAGCCGCTTTTAAGTTTTTGAATTATATCTTGTGTTTTCTTTTCAGCCGTATTATCGTGATAGCTTTCGATTTTATATCCTCTGATTTCATACTTGGAAAGTAATTTTTTCGTGGTTCTTGTATCTTCGGCAATAATCAAGTCCGCGTTGTTTAAAACGTCTACAAGCCTGAAACTTGCATCTTGCAGATTCCCTATCGGAGTCGCACAAATATACAAAACACCCTTTTTTTCTTTTTCCCCTGCTTTTTTCATTGTAGACTGTCGTTATTTTTTAAAAAAGATATAAAATTCATATATTTGCGTTTTAATAATTATATACTTATATTCGCTATCTAAAAGTTGTTTTTATATTTTTAATAATAATATTTTATTGACTATTTTTTATTTTCTCATAATATATACATTTTATAAAACCTTGTAATTTTAAACAAAAAACTATGTATATAGGAATAAGCACGGTTCTGTTTGCATCATTTGATGATCATTTGCGGATTGATTTTCCAAAAATAAAGGAAATAGGCGTGGATTATATCGAAATATCCAGTCCAAGCCACTTGAATATTGAATCCATAAACAATGCAAGAAAAAATAGCTTGAATATTTTTTCCGTGCACTCCGATTTTATTAATATCGATATTTCAAGCCCTGATAAAAAAAATCGATCCGAAAGCATAAAAACCATAATGTCCAGAATTAAATTTTTAAGTAAAACCGGAACGGACATAATAATCGTTCACCCAGGCGGCTGGTATTGTAATCAAAACGATAAAGAAATAAGAATGAAAAACTCCATAGAAAGTTTGATTCAAATAGCATCTTATGCAAAAGAGCAGTCGGTAAAGGTTGCCGTTGAAAACATGCCCAAAGAATTTTTAACGGACGACATCGAAACAATGAAAATAATACTTCACGAAACAAGAAAATCACGCAAATTAAATAGCACTCTTGGATTATGTTTGGATACCGGACATGCCAATCTTACCGAAAACCTCATCGATTATCTTGAATCAATGGGAGATGAAATCCTGACGATGCATATTCATGACAATTTTGGCGACAGAAAAAATGACCGTCAAACGGCTTCCGATGATTTGCATCTGCTTCCCGGGGAAGGCAACACGAATTGGGATATGTTTTTTAAAAAATTGGATAACAACTACAACGGTGGCTTTATTTTTGAGCCTATTGCTAAAAATGCTGGCAATGGCGATAGCATCAAGCATTGCAATATCATTCTTGAAAACCTTAAGAATTTACTTAATTCCGGTAAATTTCTGAAAAATTAATAATTCAAAGGGATGTATATATTTATTTTAATCCACACATCCCTTTGATAAGCATATTTTACTTATTTATGTTTTATGGTTTATGGTTTTTTGGTTTTATTTTATTGGCATAAACTTATCTTTCGGAGTGCTGCAAACAGGACATTTTTCGGGAGCACTGCCTATAAAAGTATCTCCGCAAACCGGACATACCCAAATATCCTCATCCTTTAAATTTGAAAGGTTTTCAAGCATATCTTTAAATAAACCTGCGTGAACTTCTTCGACTTTATTGGCGAAACTAAAACTCATTTTTGCGGCTTGTTCGCCATCAGCTTCAGCCTGCTTGATCATTTCGGGATACATCTTTGTAAACTCGTGTGTTTCTCCGCTAATTGCTGCTTGAAGGTTTTCTTTTGTCGATTTTATTTCACCCATCGTTGCCAAATGCTTCAACGCATGTACTGTCTCGGCTTCGGCCGCCGCTCTGAAAAGCTTTGCTGCTTGCTTAAAACCTTCCGCATCCGCTTTTTTTGCAAATGCAAGATATTTTCTGTTAGCTTGTGATTCACCAGCAAATGCAGCCTTCAAGTTTTCCAAAGTCTTTTC
>JAQUMQ010000333.1 GCA_028718045.1 Actinomycetota bacterium | reverse complement strand
ATTGTTTGGATAAGGAAGTTGAAGTTTATAATGACATGTTGGAAATCGTAAATAAAAAGCAGGAACTTTTGATTAAAAACAAATGGTTTGAAATCGAAAAACTTACGAAAGAATTGGTTCTGCTTACGGAAAAAGCTAAAGACTTAAATTTGCATAGGTTGAAAATTTTAAAAAATATGGGATTTGAAGGAAAGAACCTTTCATGGTTTGAAGAATATATCGGCAAAGCTAAAGGTTTCGAAAGCATTTCAAAAAGATTGATCGAGCAGATAACGGCAAAGTCAAAAAAAATAAAAAAATCGGTATTTGAAATTACCGAGGCAAATAAAAGCAATATATTTTTGATAAAGCAAGGAAGAAAGGGCATAAAAGCTTATTTTGATTTGATATTTAAGCAATTAAATAATACCACATACTGTGGTTTGGGAACTATAAAAAATAAAGAGTACAAAAAAAATATATTGATTGACAAAGTTTTATGATCGAAATTTTTAATAAGATAAATTCAAAAAAGCGACAATAAGAGAGTAACGAGTCATGAGTTCTTCTTTTTTTGGTTTAAATATTGGCGTAAGGGCTTTAAGGGCAAGCCAGAAAGCTCTGGAAGTTATAAGCCATAATATCGTAAATATCAATACCGAAGGTTACAGGAAACAGGATGCGGTTCTGGGAACAACGAAGCCGGAAGGAAATCCTGCCGTATGCAGAAATATTTCGACAGGTCAGCTTGGATCAGGAGTCGAAGTTAATGAAATACGAAGACTTTACGATCATTATATCGAGCGTGAAAGCAACTCTGAATTACAGAACAAAGGGAAATGGGAAGTCGGCGTTAATATTTTCGAACAAATAGAATCGATACTTGCCGAACCTTCGGAAAATGGCATCAGGAAAATGGTAGATGTTTATTGGAATTCATGGAGCGACCTTGAAAATTCTCCGGAGGATTATTCCGTAAGAAAGAGCTTGGTCGAAAATTCTAAAAGTTTATGCAGCTTGCTGAGAAATACGTACAAAAAGTTTGAAAACTTAAGGACAGAATTAAACAGGGAAGTCGATATCAAAGTAAAAGATATAAACAATTTGGCAAGCCAGATCAAGGAATTGAATGGGTTGATAAAGGAAATAAAAATTGGCGGAGACAATCCCAATGATTTGATGGACAAAAGAGATCTTCTCGTAAACAAATTAAGCAATATGATAAATATCGACATAAAAGAAACAAGTTTTAATCAGTTGGATATTTTTATTGGAGGCACTGCAATCGTAAGAGAAAACAATTATACGCCGTTGAAAACTGTTTTGAATCCTTCAACGGGGTTATATGATATAAGATGGCAAGACAGCGACAGAATGGTTGAAGTAAACAATGGTCAGATTTATTCGATGATAAATTTCAGGGATGTTTATATCCCGGATATAATGACAAGTCTAGACAACCTCGCCAAATATTTTATAAATGAAACTAACAGCATACACAGAACAGGTTACGGACTGGATGGAGCGTCATCGGGTTATGATTTTTTTTCGGGAAGCGATATCAAAAGCATTGGGATAAATTCTGCGATTGATACCGAAATTTCCCTTGTGGCAGCTGCAAAAAATGCAGCTCAACCGGGAGACAACAGCAATGTCACCGATATTCTTGGTCTAAGGACACAAAAATTGTTTGAATCCGGAACTAACAACTCCGATGAATATTATAACAGTATGATAGTAAAGGTTGGCGTCGAGAAACAGCAGTATTTAAAAGAAAGTGAAAATTCCAGTCTTTTATTAAGCAATATCAATTCAAGAAGGGAAAGCGTATCGGGTGTTTCGTTGGACGAAGAGATAGTCAATATGATGAGGTACCAGCATTCATATAATGCCGCTGCTAAAGTGATAAATACCATGAATGAACTTTTCGAAACTATTATTAGTCAGATAGGATAGTAGTATTGCAAGTTGAGGTGATTTTATGAAAATTACATATAATGGATTGGTTAACTCAGTAACCAATAATATTCAGACCAATGTATCAAAGTTGCAGGATTTTCAGTTAAAAATGTCAACTGGTAAAACCATCAATAAGTTGTCGGATAATCCAATAAGCACGGCGAAGTTGAATATTTTAAAATCGAAAAAAAGCCAACAAGAACAGTATTCAAAGAATATAGATAATTCTTTAAGCTGGGTTAAAGCGACCGAAAACAATTTGATGGAGATCAGCAACGTAATGGTATCCCTTCGTGAAATTTGCATCGAGGCTGGTAATGGAGCACTGAACCAGGATAGTTTAAACTCATTGTTGCCACAAGTGGCTCAATTAAAAGAAAAACTGTTAGGTGATGCCAACTCGACATATCTTGGCAATTATATTTTTGCCGGTTTAAATACAACACAAAAACCATTTGAAGAAATTTCCGGTAACGTTGTTTATGGTGGCGATGGTAATTCTATGGTCAGAGAAATATCTTTTGAATCCAGCATCGTGATCAATATGGATGGTAAAAAGATTTTCAACATAGATAATGCCGTATCGGGTAGCCCTGACGTTTTTCAGATCGTAAAAAACTTGGAGCAGGCAAT
>JAQUMQ010000332.1 GCA_028718045.1 Actinomycetota bacterium | reverse complement strand
TTCATTATTAAAAAATTATATTAAAACAATTTATAATCAAATTACAAAGAAAAAATCTTACTATTTTTAAATTTACGAAATTTTAGGTTTAAACATTATTGCACCAATACACTTTAGAAAATTTTATTTTATTCATAATTTTTCATCATTAAATAAGTTATGGCAAGATATTTTTAAATACAATATTTTTTTATATATAATAGAAATCATTAAAAAGTTTTTAAAAAACAGTGCAATAATTTAAAAATTTTTATTCAGGTAAGCATATCATAGATAAAGTATGGACGAAATAATCAAAATTTTAAAAAAGTATGGGCCTCTTACAGGAAAGGGCCTTAAAGAAAAAGCAAATTGTGATTCCCTTAAACTATGGCGGTTTTGCAATACGTCAGATCAAATTATAATTAAAACCATAGGCAAGAAATATTTAAGACTCGATAGGCATATAGATGGTTATGCACGGCTCTCTCCCTCGATATTAAGGGAATTTCTTACTTACTCAATAATAGCCTTAAAAGAAAATGATGAAAACATCGATGAAACAGCAAAAGGCTTGAGCATAAAAATAAGAGAAATAAGTAAAAACAAATTAGAACTTGCAAAAACGATAGTTAAACAACTTACTGGCTTACATAAAAATTATAATGAGATAAGAAATAAGGCAGTCTTTGTAATCGCAGGAGACATTGTGCACAGAATGGCGCACTCCGAAATCAGACCCGAACCCTCAACCGGTGAAATAATCAATGGGTCAGACCTTGATATTATTATTGTGACCAAACACTTGTGCCCTCGAATAGTCAAAGAACTTGATAATAAGATATACAGCCAAAAATGTCTTTTAATAAAGAATCCGGCATATCACGAAGAAATTGATTATATAATAAAAGATATCTCAAAAGTTAAAAAACAGTTATCGGTTAATGATTTTGAATCCATGGTAGCCTCAAAAATTCTTGACGAAGGCAAATATTTATATGGCAGCAAAATTTTGTTTAGTGAAATAAAAAAAATGCTTCTGGATAATGATATATCACAAAAATTTGCAGAATTGGAAAAGAAAGCAATATCGGAAAGAAGAAAAGCCAGAAAATATCTTCTTCGCACTGATAGCTTTATCTCCAACGACGAATACGATAGATTGTTTTTTACAAAAGAAGAATCCGATGAAATATTTTAAATATGCTGAATCTATATAAATCTATACAAGATCCAGTGACCATGATAGTTCGGAAGCAGCATCATCGTCTAATATCACGGTAACTTTCCCTGGATGAAGTTGTATGGCTGATGCAGTTATTTTGGATGTTATACACCCTTCGATAGCTTCCTTTATTGTCAACGCTTTACTTTTTCCGCTGACAAGCATCAAAAGATGTCTTGCTTCAAGAATTGTTCCTACCCCCATAGTTAATGCCGAACAAGGCATATCTTCTTTGTTGAAGCCTGCTTTTTTAAAAAATGATTCATAATTATCTTTAAGTGTTTTTTTTGTCAAAGGTTGAAGCCTGGTTCGTGAAGCAAGAGAAGATCCTGGCTCATTAAAAGCAATATGACCATTACCGCCAATTCCAAGTAGTTGTAAGTCAATGCCTCCCGCTTTTTTTATTTTATTTTCGTAATCGATACAAAATTTTTCGGGTTGCTTTGCCAGACCATAAGGTATGTTTATATTATCCTTGCTTATGTTGATATGATCAAAAAGCTCTTCCTGCATAAATCTTGCATAGCTCTGATCCTTGTCGTATGGTTTGGATAAATCCATTCCCAAACCAAAATATTCGTCAAGGTTAAATGTTTTTACCAATGAAAAATCCAATTTTTCTTCCTTGTAATATCTTATGAGTTCCTTATAAGTTCCAATTGGCGTTCCTCCTGTCGCAAAACCCAAAACACAGTTTGGTTTTGTTTTAACGGTTTCCGCAATAATAACTGCGGCAGTTTTACTCATTTCTTCATAATCTTTTGTAATTATCAGTTTCATTGTCTTCCCTTTATATTATTTTTGCATTTTTAAAAAAACAATATTCATTTATTTAAGTGATTAATATTTTTATTTTTATATAATAAAATAAAGATATCAAATATGTAATTATATTATTTTCTAAAATATATGAATATAAAAAAAGACATTAAAATTGTGGGTATAGGAGGCGGAACAGGTCTCTCGGCAATTCTTGAAGGCATAAAAAATTATTCGACTCAGATAACAGCTATAGTTACCGTAACCGATGACGGAGGAAGCTCTGGCAGGCTCAGAAAAGATTTTAATATTCTGCCACCCGGCGACATACGTAATTGTATTGTAGCTCTCGCTGATTCAAACTCACTTCTTTCGGAGCTTTTTCAATACAGGTTTAAAGGCGAATCCGATCTTGCTGGACATTCTTTTGGTAATTTATTTATAGCTGCAATGAGTGAGATTACCGGAAGCTTTGCCAAAAGTATTCTGGAAGTCAGTAAAATTTTAAATATCAAAGGTAAAGTTCTTCCATCTACGCTAAAAAGTGTTGTGCTTGGAGCAGAATTTGAAGATGGCACCAAAATTTTAGGACAAACAAGAATTGTAAACT
>JAQUMQ010000331.1 GCA_028718045.1 Actinomycetota bacterium | reverse complement strand
GGCATTATTTTTTCAATATCATCAAAATGCATTACTATTTTACCGTTATATATTACTATTATTCTGGTGAATAACTTTAACAATTCATCGAGATCTGAAGATATCATCAGAATGCCTGCTTGTTTATCTCTGCACTTTATTATCAGCTTATGAACCATGTCGGCAGCTCCTATGTCCAACCCCTGCGTTGGCTCATGAGCTATTATAATATTATTATCGCAATCTAAAGCTCTTGCAATTATAACCTTTTGTATATTACCGCCAGATAAATTACTTATGGGCATTCCTTTTTCTGATACAGCTATGGAGTATTTATTGATAATTTTATCCGCATAATCATTTATATAATTCTTGTCAAGCATAAACCCTTTTCTGAACTGTCTTTTATGATATTTATTTATAATAATATTTTCCGATAATGAAGCTTCCTGCGCGCTACCATATCTAAATTTGTCCTTTGGTATACAAGAAACACCCATATCCATTATGTCTTTCGGACTTTTGCTTTTTATATCCTGCCCTAAAATTTCAACTTTACCATCCTGTATTTTTAATAAACCCATAATAATCTGCACAATCTCTTCCTGGCCATTTCCGTCTACTCCAGCCATCCCCAAGATTTCACCCTTTCTTAAATAAAAAGTAGCGGAATCCAGAACCAATCGTCCATCTCTATCTATATAAGTCAAATTTTCAATACTTATTGCTATTCCATTTATAATTTCAGGCTTTCCAATCCTCTCCTTGTTTATGTCTTTTCCTACCATCAAATGCGCTATTTTCTTTTCGGATAGCCTCTTAATACCGCCGCTATAGATTACTTTTCCTTTTCTCATAATGCTGATCTCATCCGCAATAGCCTTAACCTCTTTTAACTTATGAGATATAAAAATAATTGTCTTACCAAGTGCTTTCAACTCTCGAATATTGTTAAAAAGCTGTTTTGTTTCTTGTGGGGTAATCATTGATGTCGGCTCATCCAAAATCAAGACTTCTGAGTTTCTCAGCAAAGCTTTAAGAATTTCCACGCGCTGCCTTATTCCCATAGGTGTATCGATAATCTTTTTATTCAGCGGTACCTCAAGACCATATTGATCTGATTTTTCTTTAGTAACCCTTAGTATCTCTTTTCCATTAAGAAAACCATACTTGCCGGGTTCTATTCCTAAAACAAGATTTTCCGCAACTGTCAAATTCTGCACCAGCATAAAATGTTGGTGCACTATTCCTATTCCTATTTTTATGGCATCATTGGGATTTCTTATATTAGCTTTTTCGCCTTTATATAATATTTCGCCTTTCTGAGGCATCTCAAAACCAGTAATAATTTTCATTAAGGTAGTTTTTCCCGCACCATTTTCTCCTACTATGGCATGTACGGTTTGCGGATTAACCTTTAGGTAAGCCTCGTTACAAGCAACAATCCCATTGTCATAAATTTTTAAGATGTTGTTTACTTCGATTATAGGTATGGTTTTCACTAATTATAGCTGCCTTCTTAGCTTTTAATAAGGTATGTATTTTAAGCACTCTTCTTTATTTTTTCATAAACCGATAGCACTGTCCACTTTTAACTCCCCGTCGATAATCTTTTTTTCTATTTCCGAAATTTTATCTTTAATGTCATCGGGAATTATCTTCTGATAAATATCACTTTTTGCTATTCCAACAGCACTGTCTTTTAGTCCAAGGGGCATAGATTTACCGAATTCCAGATCACCATTTATAAACATTTCTATAGTCTTGTAAGTGGTGTGCCCGAAATATTTAAGAACGGAAGTTAGAATAAGATCAGCTTTTTCCGAGTCAGATTCTTTGTAAAGCATCGCCTGATCCGCATCAACGCCGATAACATATTGTTTTCTCTCTTTTGCAGCATCAAGTATCCCCAATCCCGTCATGCCTGCCACTGCATAGATTATGTTGACGCCCTGATCATATTGAGCCAACGCTAATTCTTTCCCAACTGCTGGATCACCAAAAGTATTTGCGTAAGACTCTACTGCCTCGATTGCGGGATTGATATATTTTGCCCCCTGAATATAGCCGACTAAAAAATCTCTCATAGGAGGTACGTCCATTCCTCCAATAAAACCTATTAGATCGTTTTTATTGGTATGCGGCATATCGGAAGGTATTACTAAAGCTGCCAATGCTCCCACAAGAAAAGAGGGTTCATTTTGCTTAAAAGGAATCGATACTACATTTTTAAATTTACCTTCGCTGAAATCCGTGGTGTTGTAATCATCTAAATAAATATACTGCTGTTCCGGATTGTTTTGAGCAACTATGGTGAACTCATTAATTATAGATGGGGTTGCTGTTATAATAAGATCCCAATCACCTTTTGAAAGCTGCTCTAAATCAGACTCGTATTTAGAAGCATCAAAACCACCTTCAATAAATTTTCCTTCCATATCTAGTTCTTCCATAGCTTTTTTAAATCCTTCTGAAGTATCATCAGCCCAAGCCTTATCTCCAAGAGTTGCCGGAATATAGATCACAATTTTAAGCTTTTTCTCTTCTGAAGCTTGCTTTTTTGTACAACCGCTGGCAATAATAGTTGTCATCAGAGAA
>JAQUMQ010000330.1 GCA_028718045.1 Actinomycetota bacterium | reverse complement strand
CAGAATTCATTCTATTTTAAAAACAAACCCTGATAGGATTTACGCCAAAACCTCAACAAAAATTCTATGTTATGTTTTATTTGTAATCCTTCTGCTGATCCAGATTGTTTATGTAGTAAAAATAAATAACATAGTAGTTTTATTAAGATAAAAAATAAACCCAGTAAACTTAAATTATCGATTTGCGTTATTGGCGTAAGCCATATTATGATAATTTATTATTTTCTCATTATCTTATGGTATAATATATGACAATTACCATCATGATTTGGGGAGGTGCCGATTGATCCAAATTAATAAAACAAAATACCTTTGGAACAAAGATTTGAAGTTTAAAAATTTAAAAAACGATGTGGGAGTAATGTGTTGTTGGTACTGGTGTTGGTGGGTTATGAACAGGCTGTAAAATGAATCTTTCCCCCAGCAATTATAACTATTCATATAGGATAAATAACAAATATTCATTCATAAATAATGTTTTAACCGGTGCCGTTGACTTTATTGAAAATGATGTTTGGGATTTGACAGTTAACAAAAAATTTGAGGATATAGAAAAATACCTTCTTTCTGATTTAATAGAGAGAGGGTATTTTTATTATGATTTAAAACAGGAAGAGAATATCTTCGGCAAGCTTTATGAAAATTATATAAAAAAAGCTTTAGTAAGACCCATTAGATTTGTGTTTTGCCCTTCTTATGAATGTAACCTCAGGTGCTCGTATTGTTTCGAAAAAGATCTTTTATCGGCTTCAAAAAGAAATATGGATGAAACAATACTCGATGCCGCCATTAATTCCATAGAAAAGATCTCAAAAAACTATTCCGGCAGTATAAAATCTATAGAATTATTTGGTGGTGAACCGCTGTTGATCAAAAACAAGCCTTTGATTAAAAAAATTCTTGATTTTGCAGAAAGCACAAAAGCGGAAATTACCATAGTCACAAACGGTGTCAATGCCGGCAACTTTATAGATATATTTAAACCATTGAACAAGCAGATAGACATGTTTCAAATAACTGTTGACGGCATAAGAGAAGTGCATGACAAAAGGAGAAAATATGCTTCCGGCAAAGGAAGCTTCGATAAAATATCCAAAAACATAGACTTGCTGCTTTCCAATGATATAAATACAAATATAAGGGTAAATATCGATAGCTCCAACATAGATTACCTGCCTGATTTGTTTGATTATGTCAAAAGCAAAAAATGGCTTGATTTTCATAACTTCAATATCAAGCCCTCGATTGTCGCTGATCACAGTTCTCTGGAATATAATGAACCCATAATCCCCGAAGAAGAATTGTTAAGAAAATTGATTTCAATATATGACAGGTGTCCTGAATTGGAAGAATTGTTTGGTTTTTATATTTTTAAACCCTTGAGGCATGTGCTTGAAATAATTAATGGTGCGCCAAATGCTTCTCCGAAATTTTTCAACTGCGAAAGCAACATTCTTGAGCTTAATGTATTTTGTCCAGACGGATACATATACGTTTGCCCTGAATCCATCGGGAAAAAAAAGTATGCTATAGGAACTTTTTATCCCAAACTTGAAATTTATGAAGATAAGAAAAATATGTGGAGCAAAAGAGATATCTTTTCCATAAAAAAATGCAAAAGTTGCGGGTTTGCTCCGATTTGCGGCGGAGGTTGCCCATATTCATCCATGCTTATTTATGAAAATAACGTAGAGCCTGTTTGCCAAAGATTTAAGGAAACGCTTGATGTATTCATGGAGCTCAGGGGTGAGAAAATATTAAAAAAGTTTATAACTTAAAAAAGCCGGCTCAAGTTGCTTTCTAAAAATCTTATCAAAATAATACAGTAAGAATTCAGGCAAAATTTTAATTTTTCTAAAACTTTATTTATGCCATCGACTATCAAAAAAGTCATTTATTTGCTTGCGGTTGTTTTAAATAATTTATTTTAAATAAGTTATATTTCATATTACTTATAAGTTATCGCATAACTGTTTTTGATAAAATAAAAACAATTTTTATTTCAATCCACTTAAAATATAATCCAGATTGATTTCTGCATATGCGATATACATATCTGCGGATCCATAGTATATTTTTACTTTTTCCTCTTCACTTAAAACGCCGCATGTAAAAACGACATTTTCTTTAAATCCTGCTTGTTCATAAGGTTTGCAAGGTTCAATTATCGGTTTTTCGCTTCTGGCTATTACCTTCGAAGGATTATAAAAATCCAAAAGAACTGCACCGATACGATATGTGCCATCTTTTGATTCTCCGTGATATATCTCCAGCCAGCCTTCATTTACCTTAAACGGAACACCACCGCAGCCTATTCTATTATCGTCCCAGTAACCTTTTCTTGTCGTCATAACCATTTTGTGATTACCCCATGATTTTAAATCAGACGACCAAGATAGCCAAATATCTCTTTTTTCAAATTCATCAGAAGTCGGACGTGATAATGCCAAATATTTTCCGCCTATCTTTTCGGGAAACAAAGCAAAATCTTTGTTGTCCGGCATGAATATTACGCCATGTCTTTCGAAAGATATAAAATCTGCGGTAGACGCAAGTCATATGGTAATTACGGTTACGTCAGAG
>JAQUMQ010000329.1 GCA_028718045.1 Actinomycetota bacterium | reverse complement strand
CCATGATTACGTGAAAGCCGGTTCACATTTTAGATCGTGACAATTTTAAACCTAAAAAATGATATAAGTCATGCTATCCAAAAGTCGTGTTTGCGATTATAGATATAATACTTATTAACCAAGATAGTTTAATTTAAACCAAACATCAAAATTTTAATCATGTCTGACAGTATGCTTATGTTATTGGAATAAGGGAAAAATTTAATTTAGATATCCAAAAAACTCCTGGTTTTACTATGAAATCCTTGACTTTACTATGATACTTTTGACTTTGTTATGAAATCTATGATTTTGCCGACTTATTTTTCCACAGCTTTTTTTATTCTCTTAAGTCCCTCGACGATATTATCTTTTGAAGTCGCATAGGAAAGCCTTATGTATTCTTCAGACTCATTTTCATTCTTTTTGCCGAAAGATGTTCTTGCAAGCACGGCAACTCCATGATTGAAAAGAAGATAGTCCTGAAATTCCTCCGAATCTTTTAATCCGAGGCTTTTGCATGCTTTTGTCACGTTTGGGAATGCATAAAATGCGCCTTTGGGTGATAGGCATGAAATACCGTTTATATCATTTAATAGTTTAACGATCAAGTTTCTTCTTTCTTTGTATTCCGCCACCATCTCATCAACTGAGTTTTGAGGTCCGTTAAGAGCCTCGATACCTGCGAACTGATTAAATGTAGTAGTGCATGCCACGCAGTTGTTTTCGAGTCTTATAAGCTCGCGAGCCAGATCTTTATTGGTTACCGCAAATCCGAGTCTCCAGCCTGTCATCGCATAGGCTTTTGAAAAACCGTTGACAAGAATCGTTCTTTCCAGCATACCAGGTATAGATAAGATGCTATTGAATTCTCCTTCATAAAGTATTCTGGAATAAATCTCATCAGCCAATATCCAAATATTATTTTTTACGGAAATATCCGCAACCACTTGCAGATCTTCTCTGGATAAAAATCCGCCTGTCGGGTTTTGAGGAGTATTGATAATGATAAGCTTTGTTTTTTTTGTTACCAGCCTTCTTAACGTATCTGTATCAAAACTAAATGATTTGGATTCAAGGAGGGGGAGTGGAACGGCTTTGCCTCCGACGAAATTTATTATCGATTCATATATCGGGTATCCCGGATTTGGAAAAATAGCCTCATCTCCCGGATTTAAAACTGCATGAATTGCATAATAAATTATTGCTTTTGCTCCGGCACTTACACATATGTTTTCTTCACTTACATTAATATCTCTGGTCTTGGATATGTGGCTGGCGATTGCTTTTTTAAAAACAGGAAGTCCGCCGGAAGGCCCGTAATGTGTCATATTTTTGTTCAAGGCATCTATTGCAGCTTTCTTAATATTTTCGGGCGTATTAAAATCAGGCTCTCCTATACAGAAACTTATAATGTCTTTACCCTGCTCTCTTAGCTTCATAACTCTGCCGAGAACGTTAAAAGAGTTTTCGATCCCTAGGTTTTTAAGCCTTTTGGCAAATTCCATTTATAGACCCTTTCATGCAATATAAAATTTTTAATGTGATATAAAACTTTTAAATGATAAAAAAATTTAAATAATTGAATTTCCAATTGTAATATTTTTTAAATATCCTGCTTTAGATATTAAAATAGAAATTATAAATTATTTTCCTGTCAAGGTTTAAATAGATGTTATGGTTATAAATTAAATAATATATAGAATTTCGGTAAATTTTACAATAACCTGATATAAGTTTATATAGATTAACCTAATATAGATTAATTAAGTGGTATTGTTATATACTTAATAATTATACTTGATATGTGTTTATTTAAATTGATCTAATTTGTTAAATTCATTATAATACAATATAATTCATTATAGTTCATTTACATGTTTAAATTTCATGTTTTTTTATTTAATTTTATTTAAAATATATTTCAATGTGTTAATATTGTATGTTAATATTTCAGCTTATTTTTACAAGCATAACCATTGACAAGTTAAAATATACCTATTATAATCAATAACGTGCATTAATAAGCATTAATTGTATGTTTTAGCCCTATTCTTATCAAAAGTTTGTTAGTTTAAAATATCAAATATTATCAACCAAGGAGGTATGATGCTTCGAAAAATAGAGTGCTTCATCCAACCTTTTAAATTGGATGAAGTAAAGGATGCCCTGTTGGATGCCGGAATAAGGGGTATTAGCGTATCCGAAGTTAAAGGATTCGGAGAACAAAGAGGATGCGATGATGGAGGCAAACCAAACAAAGCTGTTGAATTTCTTCCCAAGATAAAAATGGAAATAGTGGTTGAGGAAGAAGTAGTAGACGATGTTATAAAAACGATAGTAAAATTAACAAAAAATGGCGATTTTGGCTCCGGTAAAATATTTGTCATTCCCGTAGAAGATGCAATAAGAATTCGCACAGAAGAATCTGGTAAAAGTGCGATTATGTAAAGTATAAATTTTAATCAAAGAAGATTAAATATCAAAGGAGATGTTATGGCAAACGGTGTTTGGGAAATGACCTTGGCCAGGTTGGATGATACGATCAGAGTTCTTGATCTTAAACCTGGTACGGTGAAATATTTAAAAGAACCACGGAAAGTGGTGGAGGTTTC
>JAQUMQ010000328.1 GCA_028718045.1 Actinomycetota bacterium | reverse complement strand
CTATTTCTATAAACATCCATAAATTTATTGTAGTCTTTAAAATCATTTTCATCCGCATCGCTTGCGTCTGTATACCTTATCAGAATTTCTTTTCCTTTCTCGCTGCCAACTCTTATAAAAAATCTGTCATTTAAGTCTGTCAAGAATAAATCAAATCCATCCTTTGCATATTCTTTTCCCAAACTTAATGAAAAATTGGTTTCGGTAGGCATTCTGTCAAGCCCTATAATCATTAATTTTCTTCTTTTGGAAAAATAAAGTTCATCAATAAATTCATCAGAAAAAAATCTGTCAAAAAAATTAATGCCGTTCACGTCACATGCATCAATTCCAAAAAGTATTTTATCTTTGGCTTTGTAATCCGCATTCATTTTTATTTCTTCATTCATTTCGTACCCGAAAAGTGCTTCGGTGGGCGGAAAAAGTATTTTTTTTGCGGGAGCGATCGTGGTTCTCTTATAATTTACGTCAAGCTTTTTTATGTCATTTATTTTGGTAAATTCATGGGTTGCGCTGTCTTTTTTTACAGGACCTATGAATTCAAAATCGGATATTAGTTTCGGTAAAAGCAAATCGTAGGAACTCTTTTTAAGGATTTTATACAGCATCTAAACTCCTTTCAATTCATTTCCACAAACAACCTTGAGAAGAAAAAAGTTATAAAACTTTTTCATATATAAAAAGTAACATCAGCAAAAAACGATGTCAATTATATTTTTTTGCCCTTTCGATTATCCATTCAATCCAAGCATCCAGCCCTTCGCTTGTTTTGCATGATAATTTTATGATTGGGACTTCGGAATTTAATTCTCTTATTTTTTCTTTAAAAAAAACATAGTCAAAATCGCTTATGGATAAAAGATCTATTTTATTTAGTACGATAGCATTTGCTTTTATGAATGCTTTGGGATATTTAACGGGTTTGTCGTCGCCTTCGCTTACCGATGAAATTAAAATCTTATAATCTTCGCCAAGATCAAATCCAACCGGACAAATCAGATTGCCTACATTTTCTATAAAAACAATATCCAGATTTTTAATATCTATTTTTCCGATTGCTTTTTTAATCATCGAAGCATTTAGATGACATGTGCCTCCGGTATTTATCTGAACAACGTTATTTACAATACTTTTCATTTTTTCAGCGTCATAGGTAGAAGAAATATCCCCTTCGATGACTCCGATATTGAAATCGACAAGTCTTTTTATGGTCTGAATAATCAAAGATGTTTTTCCTGAACCAGGCGAGGACAACATATTGATTACGAGAATTTTGTTTTCTTTGAATATATTTCTGTTTATTTGTGCATGATCTTTATTGTATTCAAGCACGTCACTTACGATTTCTATTTCCAAGACAATCTCTTTTTCACAAAAAAATAGTGATTTTTTATGATTGCATTAAGCTTATCAGATTATTTTTGATTTTTAAAATTTTTTCGTCATTTATATCGCGATTTTTCTGCATGTCCGAAATAGTTACAATTTCCAGTATTTTTCCTGGAAGACCGTTTAAAATAAAAATTTTATTGCCTAAAGACAGGGCTTCTTCGATATCATGGGTCGTAAAAATTACGGTTCTTTTGTCATTGTTCCAAAGGTTCAAAAAAGATCTTAAGATGTCTTTTTTTATTTTTAAGTCAAGTTGCTTGAAAGGCTCATCCATTATCAGTATTTCTGAAGGATAAGCAAACGCTCTTGCGATAGAAACTCTTTGCAGCATGCCTCCGCTTAGCTGTCTTGGATAATAATCCTTGAATTCCTTAAGCCCAACCAGCGAAACACAATCTGAAACAATTTTTTCCCTTTGTTGTTGGGTAAAAACATTTTTTAATACGAATTCTATATTTTGCCACACGGTTTTCCATTCAATGAGGCGTGGCTCCTGAAATAAGTACGATATCGTCTTTCCGTCGATATTTTCAAAATATCCTTTGTCTGCCGGTTGTAACTTGCTGATCATATTCAGCAGCGTTGTCTTGCCGCAACCAGACGGACCGATGATGACGGATATCTCGTTTTCGGGTAACTCAATGCTGAAATCTTCAAAAACAACAAGATCGTCATATTTTTTGTATAGATTTTTTATTATTACAGACAAATCATTTCCACCTAACTATTCTTTTCTCGACAAGTCTTACTGTTTTTTCAAAAATAAAGCCTATCAGCACAACAATTACCGTCCATGCTATCACCTTATCTGTCTGCAAGTATATCTTCGAAAGCTGCATATTTGTACCTATCGCATATTCGGGATTGCTTAGCACTTCCGCAGCTATGACAGCTTTCCAGCCTATTCCTAAAGACGTAAGTGAAGACGATATTATAAAAGGCATTATTGCGGGTAAATAAATTTCCGAAAGTATCCTTGCTCTTTTTACTTTATATAAATTTGCCATTTCTATTACCTTGAAATCTACATTTTTTATTCCCTCAACTATGTTCGTATATATTATGGGAAACGAAACCAAAAAACTTGCAAAAACCGGTACGTTTGTTGATTTCAACCATATGAGAGCTATCAGAATAATGGACATCAACGGCGTGGATTTCACTGCAACGATTACAGGTTCGAACATTTTAAAAAATACCTTGTTGAATCC
>JAQUMQ010000327.1 GCA_028718045.1 Actinomycetota bacterium | reverse complement strand
GAGTGTAGTTTTCGCCTATTGCTTTGACTGCTTCGTCTTTTATGTTTTGTGGTGTGTCAAAATCAGGCTCTCCTATTGCAAAGCTTATTATGTCTTTACCTTGACTTTTTAGCTTGTTTACCTCCGCAAGAACTTTGAATGCATTTTCGGTGCCAAGGTTTGCAATGCGTTTTGCGGTTTCCATACTTTTCTCCTTAAACGATAAAATAATTAAACCTTACTTAATTAAGCCTTGCTTAATATTTAATAATATTTTAACAACATTTGATTTTACCATACATCCCCAAGGCTTAAGGCAAAATCATAATCTTCCTTTGAAACAAGCCTTATGTCTTTTATGGCAGCAGCTATTGGAACATTTTTAGGTTTTTCATTTACGACTGCGACCATGTATCCAAATTTGGCATCCATTAAATTATTAAACGTACCTTTCGCAAAAACTGTCGATAGATATGAATCATATGGGCATGGACTGCCGCCTCTTTGGGTATAACCAAGTATGGTTACATTTGGTTTTAAATTTATTTTCGAATTAATTATTTCGGCAATCGCATAAGATATGCCTCCAAGCTTAGAATGCCCAAAAGAATCTATATCATCCTGAATTTGTTTTGCACCTTTGATTTTAACTCCTTCTGCTACTATATACAGTCCGTGACGTTTGCCTGCTTTTCTTTTTCTTGCAATCAAATCTGCAAGACTGTCAAGATCTGCCGGAAACTCAGGTATCAATAAACTGTCTGCCCCCAGTGCAAGAGCGCTGTTTAATGCAAGAAAACCGCTGTCTCTGCCCATTACTTCAACAATCATTTCTCTTTCATGAGAATGTGCCGATGTTGTAACCATATTTGTACACTTTACTATGTTTTCTACTGCACTGTGAAAGCCTATACAATGGTCTGTCTCAAGGATATCATTATCTATGGTTTGAGGAACTCCCACTACTTTTATACCTTCATCCGAAAGCTTTAAAGCAACGCCCAAAGTATCGTTTCCGCCAACACAGATAAGCGCATCTATTTTTTCTTTTTGCATGTTTTTGATTATCTTATCTACGGCACCTTCCATTTTATAAGGATTTGTTCTTGAAGTCTTTATGCACGTTCCTCCCGTATGAGAAATACCGTTTACCGCTCTGCAATCCAGATCTGTAAAGTCATCCTCTATCAAGCCCTTATAGCTTCTTAAAATCCCACGCACTTTGATTTGCTGTTTTTCAAGAAGTATGACAATTGTTCTTATGTAGTCATTTATTGCGGAAGAATCTCCTCCGCCTGTCAGAATTCCAACTTTCCTAATAGCGTTGTTCATTTGTCTTCTTCCTTTCCTAAAACATTTTCCATAAATAATTTTTATGATAAAAAATAATGCTTTTAGACAAGTAAAAATAATTTTACATTATACTTTAATAGTTCGATTAAATAAACTGGGAAAAATTATTAGTTTTTATTTATAGCTTAGATTCATATATTGACAAGAAATAAAAAAATAGTAATATATATATAGTTCATAATTGTTCATATATATCTAATATAATTTAATATAAATTTAAAATAATTTATTTAAACAGCAGTCATTCTTTTTATGAACTTTTAAATAAAGATTAACAAACAAATAAATAATAAAAGAAATGACAATAAAATTTCACAGAGAAGAAATTATATTAAACATTAACCAAGACAAATGCATTGATAATCATAACGATTTCTTAAAAAATAACTTTTTTATTCAATAATTTCAAAGATAGATCTGATAGAAAATATCTATATATATGAATATATAAAAAAATAAATTACAAAAACTAATTATTATAGCTAAATAAAAATATCGCACGATAAAAGTGTTGCAGATGAGCAAAAACGGAAGTTTAAAGTAATGTTTTATATTTATATTATAAATATGTTTTGAAAGGTCGGAGAATGTCCTACGAAGATAGCAATACTTACAAAGAAATAAATTCCCAAATTTTAAGTTGGCATCATATATATAAAGATATTACTGAAAAGAATCAGGTTGAACTTAAAATATTTAAAAAGAAATATGATAAGATTATAATTTGTGGATGTGGAAGTTCTTATAATCTAAGCCAATCAGCCGCTTTTTTTACGCAATCTATTTTAAAAGATTGCAATATCGTCGCCGTTCCAAGTTCAGAAATTCTTTTGAATCCCGACCTTTTCATAAATAAGAAAAAAAGATCTTTATTGATAGGATTTTCCAGGTCCGGAGAAACCACCGAAACACTGGAGGTTTTTAAAAAATTCTCGTGCAACGACAATATTGTCTCTTTTACTTTTTCGGGTCAAAATTTTAGCAGCTTAACAAAGCTTTCGGATAGCTATTACGTATGTAAAAAAGCAAAAGAAAAAAGCATAGTAATGACAGTTTCATTTTCAAGCATGCTCTTCGCATATTGTCTTATAATTGCAGCAACATATTGTGAAAAAATATTAAATGATTTCGAGAAACTTCTAGGATATCTCGATAAAAAATTAAGCTATTTAAATACTGCGATAGAAGAATTTATTTATTCAAATAATTTTAATAATTATTTTGTTCTAGGAAGCGGTTTTAACTATGGAATTGCAGTTGAGGTAGATTTAAAAATGAAAG
>JAQUMQ010000326.1 GCA_028718045.1 Actinomycetota bacterium | reverse complement strand
TCCAGACCTTCAAGAAATTCTTTCAGCCAGTTATAAGTAATTTTCACGAGTTAAGTACCCCTTACAAGCAACTTTTATTTAAAATTGTTTCAAGAACCTGATGTCGTTTTCAAAAAATATTCTCAAATCATCTATGCCATATTTAAGCATCGCGATTCTTTCGATGCCCATCCCGAACGCGAACCCATTAACAGCTTCGGGGTCATAGTCGACAAACTTATATAAATTCGGATCGACCATACCCGCACCCAAAATTTCCAGCCATCCCGTACCAGAACATACCCTGCAGCCATTCCCCTTGCATATATTACATGATACGTCTACTTCCGCACTTGGTTCGGTAAACGGAAAGTAATGAGGCCTGAATCTTACCGTTCTGTCTTTTCCAAAAATAGAATGTGCGAAGGTTTCCAGTGTCCATTTAAGGTTTCCGAAATTAATGTTGTTATCAACAGCCAATCCTTCTATTTGAGTAAACATCGGAGTATGTGTTATATCATAATCTTTACGATAAACTTTCCCCGGAGCAATTATATAAACAGGAGGTTTATGCTTTTCCATATACCTTATTTGTACTGGAGAAGTATGGGTTCTAAGCAATATATTGTCTGATATGAAAAAAGTATCGTGCAGTGATCTTGCGGGATGATCAGGGGGGTGATTTAATGCTTCAAAATTATAATAATCCGTTTCTACCTCCGGACCTTCGGCGATTTCATAACCAAGACCAACAAAAATATCCTGTATTTCTTCGATAACTTGTGAAATTATATTTTTACTTCCATGCTCCAAACATCTTCCAGGTAATGTTAAATCAAACTTCTCCTCACGCAGTTTCTTGTCATACTCAAGCTTTATGAAATTATCCTTTATTAATTTTATGTCATTTTCAATATTTTTTCTTGTTTCATTTACGGTCTTGCCAATCAAAGGCTTCATATGCTGTGGGAAATCATTAATATTTTTTAAAGTTTGAGAAATAAAACTTTTTTTCCCAAGATATTTATTTTCCAGCAATTCCAATTCGTGCAAGGATTTAACTTCATTCTTATCTTTTTCAAAAGAAAAGAGTTCCTTATCAAGATCATCTTCTAACGATTTTATTTTTTCTTCCATTAAGTAAATATTTACGAAATATGAATAATAATTTTTATTTTAAAATTTATAAGATATAAATTTATTATAAAACTTATAGGATATAAAAATTAAGCCTTGTTAAAAAATATATAATTGACACGTTCTTTTTAAATTATTAATAATTAAAATATAATCACATCACGCAGAAAGCTGTATTTTTGCAGCGTCAACCAGTTTTTTAAAAGACTCGGCATCATTGACAGCTATATCCGAGAGCATTTTTCTATTGATTTCGATATTTGCTTTTTTAAGACCGTTGATAAATTCATTATAAGACAAGCCATTTGATCTTGCCGCAATATTGATTCTGGTAATCCATAATCTTCTGAAGTCTCTTTTTTTATTCTTTCTGTCTATGTAATTATAGCTTAGGGATTTCATCAACTGTTGTTTGGCTACTCTGTAAGCACTCCCCCTAAGACCGTAATAACCTTTAGTTTGTTCCAAAACTTTTTTATGTTTTTGTTTTTTTATTATTCCTCTTTTTATTCTAGCCATTTATGACACCTCTCTTAAAATTAAAACTGAAATTAAAAGAAAAATAAAATCCTTAAATCTTTGATATAAGGTTTTATTTTCCCAGAAGTTTTTTAACTGTTTTTAAATTGGTTCGGTCAACCACTGCAGGTTGTCCCAGCTGTCTTTTCCGATCTGCCGTCTTTTTAGTTAATATGTGGCTTTTATAAGCTTTTTGCCTCATAACTTTGCCGCTTCCGGTAATCTTGAACCTCTTAGCCGCGGCTTTATTGGTTTTTAATTTAGGCATTTTTTATTTTCCTCCATTTTCGTTAAAATTTTTCACAATGCTTTTGAAAATATTCAAACATCAAATAAAGCACTATACGATTTTTATAAAATTATTCAAGAAAAATAATTTTCTTGTATCGTTTCGCAAAATAAAATTTTAAAAAAAGAAGATCAAGCAGGGCTTAAAACCATTGTTATGTTAAATCCTTCCATTTTGGGTGGCTGATCTAAAACATATTTACCGCTAAGGTCTTCCATTATTTTGGAAGCAAGGTTTTCTCCAATTTCTTTATGTACTATCTCTCTTCCTTTAAAAATAATTGTTATTTTAACCTTATGGCCCTCTTTAAGAAATTTTTCGATATGCTTTTCTTTTACATTGAAATCATTCTTGTCTATTTTAGGCCTGATCTTTATTTCTTTTATTGTTATTTGAGATTGCTTTTTCTTTCTTTCTTTTTCACTTTGTTCCATCTTATATTTATACTTGCCAAAATCCATTATTCTGCATACAGGCGGATCGGAATCTGGCGAGACTTCTACCAAATCAAGATCCGTCTCACTAGCTAGAAGAATGGCTTTTTCAACAGGAACTATTCCAAGTTGTTTTCCGTCTTCTAATATCAATCTTACTTTTGGAACTCGTATTTGCTCATTTATACGAATTTTTTTAATTATCTAACTTCACCTCCACTATTTTTTAACAAAAAAAATAGGTAGTATAAATCATC
>JAQUMQ010000325.1 GCA_028718045.1 Actinomycetota bacterium | reverse complement strand
TCCGATATTTGTGAATATACACGACACCGAACCACCATTAAGACTTACAAGACCCGAGGCTGCATTGATAGAGAAGATGGTAAGGTGCAAGCTCAGCATATTTATCCTTCCGATGCCTCTGGCAGGTATTTCATCGCCGGTATATCCTGTTGCGGCTGCCATTGTGGGTGCTGCGGAAATACTTGGAGTATGGACAGCCGTGAAAGCAATGGATGAAAATAATCCTGTCGAAGCAAGCTGTGTTTCCGGAGTATTGAATCCACAAAGCGGGGCTGCAAGTTTTGCAACTCCTGAAACTGTAATGATAGATCTGGCGGTTGCGCAGCTCTTCAGACAAAGATACGGTGTTCCATGCGGTACGGGAGTAGGGTTTATAGACGCACCTGTGCCCGGACCACTTTCTATGTTTGAAAGAACTTTTAAAGCAATGGCATCCGCACTTGCGGGAGAACCGTCATTTGCTGCTGGACTGATTGGTGGAGGAGTGGTATTTTCGATGGAACAAGCGATTATCGATCTTGATATTGCCATGTGTCAGAACAGATATGCAAGAGGAATGGGTGGAGATGAATTTGTCGACTCGCTCGAACTCATAAGGGACAGGGGAATAGGTGGCTTGTTTATCGATTCCGATCATACCGCGAAAAATTTCAGAAACTACCTGACTTTTACAAGATCCGTCAAAAATTTAAAAAGCACCAGTGTCAGAGAAGCAGTCGAAAATGATCCTGTTAATCTTGCTCATAAAAAATGCCTTGAAATTCTCAGCTCAACTCCTTTGTATTTTATCGGGGAAGATAAAGCAACAGCAATAGACGAAGTGGTAAAAGCAGCAGAAAAAGGACTTTCGTTAATAAAGGGAGCTATGGAGTAAGCAAATATCATCTTTAAAATAATCGTATAATCATGATTTGAATTGACATATCGTGAATTTTAGCTGATCTTGATATTTAAAAAGTATGAAGGGATAAATATAAATGTCTAAAAAGTCCAAAAGTCCTTCAATAAGAGATATTGCGAAGGAAGCCGGAGTTGCGATTTCCACTGTTTCCTATGTCGTAAACAATAAAGATCTTGTCGCCGATGACACAAAAAAGAAAGTCTTAAAAGCAGTGGATAAACTTGGTTATAAACCAAATTTTATAGCACGCAGCTTGAGGACCAGAAAAACTAATACGGTAGGGGTAATAGTTTATGACATTTCAAATCCCTTTGTAGCCCAGATCGTAAGGGGAATGGAAGAGATTGTCAAAACCAGAAGCTATATAATGGTTCTGGGATGTACTTTCAATAATGCTTCCGAAGAAGAAAGACAGATAAATGTGATGGTCAACCAATTTATAGACGGTCTTTTGATAGTCAGTGGCTCGGATAATGAGAATATATACAAAAAAATATTAGCAAAGAAGTTGCCTCTTGTTTTTGTGGACAGAGAACTGGAAAAGTTGCCAAGTACCAGTATTATCATCGATAATGCTCTGGCGATGGAAAAAGCGGTAGACTATCTTTTTTCGATGGGACATAGACAGATAGGCTATATTTCTTATCCTATGGGAAAGCAGACTACCATAAAACAAAGATATTCCGGATATGTCAGGGGTCTTGAAAAAAACAACCTTGCCTATAATTCCGATTATGTGATTATGGATGAAAAATTTACCGATAAAGAGCTTGAAGGCAAAGACATGGATATTACATTCAAGCTTATGCAGGACTTCATTAAAACCAGGAAACTTCCTACGGCATTTATTACGATTTCCGATATTATAGCTTATGGTCTGATAAAAGCTCTCAAAGATAACAATATAAAAGTGCCGGATGATGTATCTGTCATAGGTTTTGATAATATAATGTTTGACGATTACATGTCTCCGCCTCTTACTACTGTAAAACAACCAAAAAAGATGATGGGCATTACCGGTATGAATCTCCTTCTTGACATCATAGAAGGCAAAAATACGGAAAATAAGCGCATAATTTTACCTACGGAAATAATAAAAAGACAATCAGTAAAATCAATTCCGCTAAACTGAAGATATTGTGCCTGACATGCGATCTTTCTGTCAGATTTTTCTTTTAGTGGTGAACAATTTATTCCGCGGCCATTTAAGAAATCAGTTGGTTATGATGATTTCAGGAGTTTTTTCTTTTAGTTTATTGATAAATTCCTTATTTGGCTAAACATAAAGGTCGTTTAATGTATGTTTAATTTAATATTTTTAATTGTTCTTCGAATTTTTTGGAGGTTTTAAGGGATTGATATTACCTACCATTTTAACAAGGAAATGTATTATAAAATAAAAAGTCTCACCTCGGTATGCATTATTAAGAAACGTGATGAGATCTGTCAACATGATAATATTAAAATATTTAATTTTTATCAAATATCTTTTGGCTCATTTATCTGGCTGATAACTTAAAAATTATCGAGATGCAATCCCAGCAATAAAAATAATTATCTGTATAACACTTATTATTATTGCAGCTATTGAGAATCCTCTTCCTGTTAAGTTCGAATCTTTATTTGAAGTCATAGCAGTGGCGATTATTCCTAGAACTAATGATATTGGACCAAATCCAATCAATGACAACACAAAAGATGTAACAGCAAGGCCAC
>JAQUMQ010000324.1 GCA_028718045.1 Actinomycetota bacterium | reverse complement strand
TTTTACCATTTATTTTCGAAAATGGAATTATTAATTCCAATAAAATATTAATTTTCTCGACAGCTCTGGCAATACAATAATCAAAAGATTCCCTAAGGCTTGCGTCTCTTGCCAGATACTCTGCGGGGCAGTTTAAAACAGTGGTATTGAAAAGATGGAAATTTTTAACCAATTCCGATAAAAAACCTGCTTTTTTGCGGTTTTTTTCAATCAAATAAATACTTGAATCCTTCAACAAAACGGAAAGGAGTATTCCCGGAAAGCCTGCTCCCGAGCCTATATCAAGTATTTTTTTCCGGTAAAGATTTTGCTGGCTGAATTCTGCTTTTATAGAAAAAATCGAAAGACAGTCCATGATATGCCTGTAAAAAATATCATGCTTTTCTTTGGAACCAACAATGTTTGTTGTTTTATTGAAGTTGTAAACTTCGTCAAGAAAAGCCGATATTTTAAATATATCCTCGGCAGTAAAACATACGGACATGATTCTTAAGTAGTTTTCGAGAATTTCTTCATAGTTTTCTTTACTGTCGAAATTCATTTATTTATTCCTGATTTCAAATTGATAAGCAATATTGAAATATCTGCCGGTGATATTCCTGCGATTCTGGAAGCTTGCCCAAGAGTATTGGGCTTTATCGTGTTGAGTTTGTCCTGAGCTTCATAAGTCAAGCCTCTGATTTTAAAGAAATCGATATTCTGAGGAATGCTTATTTTTTCCAAACTTGAATACTTCTTGATTTCTTCAACCTGCTTTAAAATATATCCTTCGTATTTTACGTTTATCTCAGTTTGATTAAAAACTTCGGGATCTTTTATTTCGATATCGTCGCAAAAATAATCAACGAGTTTAAATATATCTGTTTCGGGCCTTTTTAATATCTGATAAAGGCTTGCGGGAACTTCCAGTTTTGACGACCCCATGCTTTTTAAAAAGTTATTATTTTCCATATTTGGAAAAATAATTTTATTCTTTAAATAATTTTGAAGAAATTTAATTTCTTTTTCTTTTTTTAATGTCTTATTATATTGATTCCGGTTTAATAAACCTACCTGATACCCATACTTTGACAACCTCAAATCTGCATTATCCGATCTTAATAAAAGACGGTATTCCGCTCTCGATGTATACATTCGATAAGGTTCCAGTAATTCTTTAGTTATGAGATCGTCAATCAAAACACCGATATAGCTTTCCTCTCTCGTAAAAGTTAAAGGTGGCTTATTAAAAATTTTCATGGATGCATTAATCCCCGCAACAAGACCTTGAACGGCAGCTTCTTCATAGCCGCTTGTTCCGTTAATCTGCCCCGCAAAAAATAAATTTTCAATAATCTTTGACTCTAATGTTAAATGAAGCTGACTCGGATATATATAATCATATTCCACGGCATATCCCGGTCTTATAATGCGTGCTTCCTCCAAACCTTCAACGGAATTGATAATTTCTTGCTGAAACTCGACAGGCATACTTGTCGTAAGGCCTTGCAGATACATCTCGTTTGTATCTTTGCCCTCAGGTTCGATAAAAATTGGATGCCTGCTTTTTTCGGGAAAATTAATGACTTTTCTGTCTATCGAAGGACAATGCCTGGGGCCATGAGTGTTTATTATTCCGGACTTTATAGGGGATTTATCTATGTTTCTTGCTATGACTTCGTGGGTTTTTTTATTTGTATATGTCAAAAAACTCGGAATATTTAAATGTACTTTTTTTTCTTTCCAGAACGAAAGAGACATCGGCGTCGATTCACCCGGTTGTTCCGTAATTTTAGAAAAATCAATCGTTCTTTTATCTATTCTTGGAGGAGTGGCAGTTTGATATCTGTCGGTTTTGATTCCTATATCGTTTAAACTTTTTGTTAAATTCATAGAGGGGTATTCTCCCATGCGTCCTGCTTTGTATTCTTTGTTGCCTATGATTATGCGTCCTCTTAAAAAAGTACCGACCGCAACAATAACCGCACTACATAAAAAAATATTTCCTCCTTCTGATTCAACACCGGTAATCTTGCCCTCATTAATTAAAATTTTAGAGACTGTCCCCTGCCTTAATATCAAATTTTCGCAATTTTCCAAAATTCTCTTCATTTCAATTTCATAAAATTTTTTATCAATTTGAGCTCTAAAAGACTGTACTGCAGGTCCTTTGCTTTTATTTAACACTTTAAGCTGTATAAGAGTATCGTCCGTAATTTTAGCCATTTGACCACCAAGAGCATCCAGTTCGGATACCAGTTGGCTCTTGCCTACGCCTCCGATTGCAGGATTGCAGGGCATCAATGCTATTTTGTCAATATTTATCGTTAATAAAAGAGTTTTCAAATCCAATCTTGCACAAGCAAGAGCAGCCTCGCATCCAGCATGACCCGCTCCAACAACAATAACGTCAAATTTGTTTTTATATTCAATCATAAAAATCGATGTTTCACGTGAAACAATAGTATTTAAATAAAAATTAAAAAATCCAAATAAAATATTATATTTGTCACAAGCAAACCAGAATAATGCTTTTTAAAAAATAAATATACTAAATTAATTACCCTTAATACTTCGGGCTTGTTTTTAAGATACGGTGCAAATACATAAACATGTTATGGCCGCCATTGTTAATATTTTAAAA
>JAQUMQ010000323.1 GCA_028718045.1 Actinomycetota bacterium | reverse complement strand
TAACTACCGGAAATAAGAAGGAGGGTAGAAAACAAATTTAAAGTTAAGATTGAATTCTTTACCGTCGGCTTGGATTGTTACGATGATTCAAAAAAGGTATGACGAACTTAAAAAGAATCGGTAAAGCAGTTATGTCATATGACGAATTTAAAAATGTTTAAAAGATAAATATTTAAGAAGAATTACGGGCATATTGCACAAGTATGTTATTTTAAGGTTGCAAATGAAGCTAAAAATTATATACTTTTTTAAAAATGAATGTCTTGCTCTGGTTGTTTTTTTAAGCACGTAAATCATTAAAAAATGAGCTAATTATAAATATTTTAAAGGTAAAAAAGGCGGTTTGGGATGTCTAATCTTTCTAAAGATGAAATCAAACAATTAACGAAAAGAGCTTACGGATGCCGCAAAAATATCATAAAAATGATGCGTTTTGGCGAAGCCCATATCGGTGGTGCATTTTCAAGTCTTGATATAATAACCGTATTATATAATAAAATATTAAACCATGATCCAAAAAATCCAAAATGGGACGATAGGGATAGGTTTATCTTGTCCGCAGGTCATAAATGCATGGCATTATATGCAACTCTCGCAGATCAAGGTTATTTCGAAGAAGAGATTTTATGGACTTATAACACATTCAATTCAAGAGTTCCCATGCATCCTGACGAGAAGTCGCTTCCTGGAATCGAATTTCCTACAGGTTCATTGGGACATGGATTGCCTGTAGCCCAAGGGATGGCACACGTCGGAAAGCTTGATAATAAAAGTTACAGAGTTTTTGTGATGGTAGGAGATGGAGAAAGTGAGGAAGGAAGCATATGGGAAGCCGTAATGTCGGCAAGCCATCATAAACTGGATAATCTTATTGTAATAGTTGATAGAAACGGTCTTCAGGTTAATGGAAATACATCTGATATCATGGATTCGAGCCCGCTTGAAGATAAATACAATGCTTTTGGGTGGCAAACAAGAACGATAAACGGCCATGATATCGGTCAGATTTACAGCGCACTTTCAAACATACCGTTTAAACTCGGTGCTCCATCCGTAATTATTGCAGATACAATTAAGTGCAAAGGATTATATTTTGCAGAAGGCAAATATGAATATCACCACTGGCATTTTAAGGATTCGGAAATAAATGACATTATTGGAATCGCTGAAGATTCTTGTAAAAAGGAGATGTGCGAACTTGGATAAAATAAATTCTGATAATTTAAAAATTACTAATATCGATACTTATGATGATGCAAGAAAAATACTTGCAGAGGCACTTGTAAAATTAGGTAAGAACAACAAAGATGTGGTATATGTTTCGTTGGATTCTTCCGCCGGTGCGTTTGGTAGTTCTTTTAAAAAGATCTTTCCTGAAAGGCATTTTGAGTTTGGTATAGCTGAGCAAAACGGAATGGGAGAAGCTGCAGGAATGGCAATTTCTGGTAAGATTCCGATCATAGCGGCATATGTGCCTTTTGTTTCTTACCGCCCTTTTGAGCAAATAAGGGATGATGTTTGTAAAACAAAATTGAATGTCATCATAATAGGAAATAACAGTGGTTTTTCGGTAAGCGCATTGGGTCCTACCCATACGGTCTTGGAAGAAGTGGGTGTCTTAAGATCGTTACCCAATATGACAATAATATGTCCTGCCGATGGAGTTGAGTACGAGCAGGTTCTTGAAGTCGCTTCGAAAATCAAGTGTCCCACTTATATAAGGGTTACAAGAATAAAATCGAAAAGAATATTCGATAACGATCATAAGCTCATTTTTGGGAAAGCCGATGTTCTCAGAGAGGGAGTCGATGTTACCTTGATAGCTACGGGAACAATGGTTTCCAGGTCTCTTGAAGCAGCTTGCGAACTTGAAAAAAAGAATATAAATGCGGAAGTTATAAGTATGAGCACAATCAAACCTTTGGATGAGAAAGCAATCATAAAATCTGCCGCAAAAACAGGCAAAGTCGTAAGTGTCGAAGAGCACTCCATATATAACGGTCTTGGTTCGGCTATTGCCGAAGTTTTAGTTAAAAACTGCCCGGCAAAGATGAAATTTATAGGTACAGCTGATGAGTATGCACCTGTAGGGACTTATGATGAACTTATGGATTTTTATAATCTTACTCCGCAAAAAATAGCGGCACAAGTTATGGAATTTTATAATAATTTTTAAGATGTTTCTATGAAATATTATATAATATCGTTATTATTTTATTTTTAAGGAGAAGCTAATGAAAATTGCTATCGGATGTGATCACCAAGCACCTGTAATTGAGATGAAATATGCATTAATCGAAGTTTTGCAAAGCAAAAAAATAGAATATACGGATTTTGGCGTATTTAAGACCGACCCTATAGATTATCCGGATATTGCTAAAGTTGTAATACCGGAAGTTCAAAATGGCAATTTTGATAGGGCAATTCTGGTTTGTGGAACCGGAATAGGCATGGCGATATGCGCAAATAAATTTAACGGAATCAGAGCAGCTGTTTGTCTTGATTTATACTCTACTCAAAGATCGATCCTTTCAAATAATTGTCAGGTATTTACTGTAGGAGCATTGGTTATAGGGAAAAATACGGCGCAGGAGCTTCTGAAAGTTTGGCTTGACCTTGAATTTAA
>JAQUMQ010000322.1 GCA_028718045.1 Actinomycetota bacterium | reverse complement strand
CGGCTTCCTCAAGCTCTCTTAAGCTGCTTCTTACCTTAAACAAAGGTCTGGTTAATTTCGCAGCTATTTCTTCGGCAGAATATGGATTTGAGATCAAGTTTAAAAGCTCTTTTGCCGATCCGCTTATGGTTCCATCGGCATTTATGCAAGCCATTTTTTTCTCCTTTAAAGTGATTTTTTGCAAAAATACCAATCTTTGCATTCCAGTGCCGTATCTTTAACTCTTTCCTCCGCCGTTTCCTGAGTTTTGGGAGGAGGAACTATTACTTTATCCCCTGGTTTCCAGTTTGCTGGAGTTGCCACTGCATTCTTATCCGTCGTTTGAAGCGCAATAACCACTCTCAATATTTCATCCATGTTTCTTCCTGTCGTAAGCGGGTAATAAATCATTGCCCTTATTATCTGCTTATCATCGATTATAAAAACACATCTTGAGGTTTCTGTTTTGCTTTCGCCAGGCATCATCATTCCGTACTTTGAAGCAACTTCCTTATTTGAATCAGCAATAATAGGATATTCGATTTTAATACCGAAGTTCGCTTCGATATTTCTTACCCAAGCAATATGAGAAGAAACACTATCGACACTAAGCCCCAAGAGCTCGCAATTCAATTCTCTAAGTTTTGAATGAATCTCGGCAAATGCAATGAACTCTGTCGTGCACACAGGTGTAAAATCCGCCGGATGCGAAAACATTATAAGCCATGTTCCCTTGAAATCTTCCAGCTTAAGATTGCCCTGCGTCGTTACTGCTTCAAACTGTGGGGCAGGCGAGCCAAGTCTCGGAAGTCCTACCTGTTTCTCTTCGATATTAACGTTTTCCATTCTTTTCCCCTTTCTTTTTTTATATCTGTCTTATATTGTCATGCTTATCTTTCAATATTATAAGTCTGGCAATTTTATAAAACACATACTTGGTTATAATAATCTCATATCCTAATTAGATTATCAATTAAATAAAAGACGGCTTAAACATTTCAATAAATTAACTAAGACCGATATCTGCTTAAAAAGAGTTCAAAAATTTTCTTTTCGTCTACCGCCTCTAAATCTTCTAAAAGAGTCAGGAAATATCTCTTTTAACTCATCGCTGCTGCAATTGATACAATGTTCTCTTCCGCTTTCTTTTCCTTTGTCGTTTTCTTTTGCTTGCAAGTTCTGAAATTGCCCACATCTTATGCATTGGAAAACCTTATCCGAAAATTTAAAATCCCCGCCTTCTATTCTTATCGCCTTGCCTTCCACAATTGTGTTGCTGATTTTTTTATGAGCACTTTCAAGCAAACGAGTAAAAGTCGGCCTCGAAATATTCATTTTTTTTGCTGCTTCATAATGTTTCAGACTCTCGTAATCAGCTAATCTTATCGCTTCATATTCGTCTACGGTCAAATTCACTATTTCGATTTCTCTAAGCGGTATTCCGTGAGGTTTGAAAAAAACCACCTTCGGCGGCAAGGAAACGTTTCTTATTTTTCTGGGTTTCATAGTTTTTCTTATTCATTGATTAATCATACCGATGATTATAACGTCTTTTAAAATTCTTTCATTAATTTTTACATTTTGAGTTTTTACTTCAAGTTGCATAATGCTTCGTACAGTCAAAGAAATTCCTGGCGTCTAAAAAATACCTTAATCCCCAATTATTATCAATGCAGCACTTCTTATCCGTTTTTAATATGCTAAACTTTATTTGCTTTTATATTTTATACAAATATTCATTAACCATATAAGTGCTTGATGAACTACCAACTTTTATTTTTGCAAACATAGCGAAATGATCTTAAGGAAATTTTTAATTTTTTATCTTTGTTGTTTATTTTTCCTTCATATTCTTAATTTTTGTTGACTTGATTGTTCCTGTTTCTTTTACTGTCTTCGCTGCCAAAATTACCCAAGCTTGAGCCTGTTTCAGAATCATGGGAACCTGAGCTGTTATCCTGTATGTTTTTGTAATCATGGCTCAAGCCATGATTACCGCTATCTTTATCACTGCTACTGCCAATGTCATTTCCCTGGTTTTTGCATTTATTTCTAAAACCTTCTTTTATCCCTCTTATCCGTCTCTGTATTTTATCCCTTTGGTTTATATCCAGATAGTTTCTTTCGATGCACTTTTTATAAACGCTGTCTATATCCGTAACAAGCTTTTCCGCAATCATTAAATCTTTAAAATCATCTTTATCCAAAATAATATCAGCTTCACCTAGCCTTTCGTCAAGTATCTTGACATAAAGCCCGCTTTCATACTTGAGCGGAATAAGTGCAAGGTGAATATTTTCAGAAGTTCTTTTAACCGAATACAGCACATCTCCTGGTACAGAATTCTCGGAAGCAAAAACCGTTCCCGTAAAAGAAAAAGTTAATAGAATGAAAACACCAATAAAGATCATCAAAGGTTTTAAATAAGCCGGTCTAAGATTAAGTAAAACCATATCCTTTTTTGGTATCTTTTTACCGTTTTTAAGACTTTCGACTCTTGCACGTAAATAAACTTCTTTGAGTGCCTCGTTTTCGAACTCACTATCTGCAGAAATATTTTTTAAACCATTAAAACTGCCAATGATGTCGGCATATTCTTCCAATTCCTTTCTTTGGTTAGGGAACTTATCGAGATAGTTTTCGACATCT
>JAQUMQ010000321.1 GCA_028718045.1 Actinomycetota bacterium | reverse complement strand
TTTACCGGTTCAATAAAAAAGCCAGCGAATATTTGGATAATGCGGAGATATAAACATAAAAATCGCTGAAAGAAAAAAGTTTTTATTGTACTTAAAAAAAACGGTTTCGTTTTTAAGTAAGGTTTGATCATAAATTTAAAAAGATAAAAAAAAGGCAAGAGCGACTTTTAAAAAATTAATTTTTAAAAGATTTGAAAATTCAAGACCGAAACATTTATTTATCATTAAAAATTTATCGGTAGTTTATGAAAGCACAAAAAAAGTCAGGTTTTAAGAAAAAAAACGGCAGCTTATTGCTGGCGGCGATTATTTTTGGCGTTTTGCTAACCGGATTGCTTTCTTCATGCAGCAAGCCTCTCGTCATTCCCGGTGCCAGTTTGGGCTACTACGTTTGGAAAGACAACGGCGACAATATCCACCTTGTCTGGAGTGCCGACAGGCAGGATAACGTTTTTAGCGGAACGATAAGAACCGACGGCGATTTTGAAAACATTCAAAAGGTTGGAATGGAAGACGACGATGAAATAATTGTTTCGAAGAAGGAAATTGATTTTAATGCAAAGTTAAGCGCGCAAGATTATGCAGATGAAATTATAATTTCCGGATCGGATTATAGTTTTATTGAATTTGACTTGAAAATAAACGACCAATACGATGCGTCAAGGATAAATATAGGAAAATACCTAAATAATCCGAAAGAGCAAACATTCAGGATAGATGCAAGATATTTCGAGAACTTAAAAAAAATTCCATGGTATAATAGCCATCCTTTTGAAGAATTTTTTTACAAGCTTTTTGCAAACAAATACATTACGTTTTTTTATATTTTTATGATAGGTGCTGTAATAATCGAACTGTTGAGAATTACCAAATTTGCATTAAAGAAAAGGAAGGGATTGTTTTACGGAATTTCTTATTTGGTTCTCTTTCTTATAGATATGGGATTTATTGTTATGTTGTGGTATGCGAATGGACATTAAAAAAGAGCTGCGTTCAATATTAAACATATTAGGCATTGCGGTTGTGGTACTGGCTGTTGCAGGATTTGCCATAGCCATTTCTTATTATTTTCTTGTTTATCTTAAGCCGAATTTCGACGGCAAGAATTTCAATTATGTTAAATCGATAAGTTCAAGCGACGTAAAACCAGGCAGCGAAATAGTGATCGAATTTAGCTATACAAATACCGGAAACAGGGAAGTAAAGGATTTTACGGCACAGTTTCATATTCCGCAGTATGTCAAATTCAAAATAAGCAACCAGCCGGGTATTTATGTCGAGGATAAAAACCTTGTTGTATTCGAAAATAAAAATCTTAAAAAAAACGAGGGCGAAAAAATATCGATTACCTTAATCGCAGACAAGCCTTTGGATAACGGAACTGCGATAAAGTTTCAAGATGTGGATATAATCTATGTCGTTTCGGATAAGCAACTGGCAGGTAAAATACATAACGGCTTGATTTATAATATCGTAAGTTCTCCCGAGATCAAAATAAGCGGCTTGAGAATCGAAGATATAAATGGCGGAGATATAAGGATGGGAGATGAGGTAAGTTTTAAATTAAAGGCGGAAAATACAGGGGATATGAATGCTACGGGTATCGAAGTCACGGCGGCAATTCCTCCGAAAACAAGCATAATTAAAAATTCCGTCAAGCCGGATGGCTGCGAGATTTCAAAAGACAAGTTAAGCTGGAAACTCGATATGCTTGAAACGAACAACTCCGTCGAGTTTTCCTACAAGCTAAAAGTACTTACGGGCTTTAAAGACAATGAAAAAATCAAGGGAACGATAAATTTAAAAACCGTTCAGGGAGACGATATAAACGCGGAAGCAATCGGCGAAGTAAGGCTGTTTCCCGATCTTAGCAATTCCGAAGTCAATATCGCAGATAAAAACGGGGAGTTTATTTGGGCAGGCGATATATTAACGCTAAAAGCCGTCATAGAAAATACCGGCGAGAAAACGGCAAGCGATGTAAAGTTTTCCTGTCCTGTTCCTGACGGTACCGAATATGTAAAAAATTCCGCAAAGTGCGACGATGCAAAAATAAGTTTAAACGGCAACATGCTTTTATTTGAAGTAGGTAAAATTGACATAGGTGAAAAAAAAGATGTTTATTTCGAGCTTCGGGTCTTGCCAAAAATGACGGGAGGAGGAACCGTAAAAACGGATTACAAGATTTCCGCAAACGGAACAGATTTTCAATTAAAAAATGCGGAAATAAAAATAAAAGCTAATTATCAGACAACTATATGCTGTCTGGGTGATTCGCTTATCGCACTTTCTACCTGGCCGCAGATACTGGACAGCATACTCGAATCAACTTACGTACATTCCGATTATAATGTTATAGCAAGCGGCGTAAGAGGCGAAATGGCAATCAGCGGTTATCAGAGGTTTGATTCAAGCATCGCAGAATACAAACCTCAGATAATAATCATCGGGTATGGCACAAACGACATTGGAAGCGGTACGGACAAATTCAGCCATTATTTAAGCGCCATCGTTAAAAAAGCCAAAGACATAAACGCAACCGTTTTTCTTGAAAGTCTCGGATTTATAGATACGAACAAAGAACCTAAAAAATCGGACTGGCAAAGCTATCAGAAGGTAATATATCAGGTT
>JAQUMQ010000320.1 GCA_028718045.1 Actinomycetota bacterium | reverse complement strand
TCTTGCCTTATAACGATTTCAAGAAGAGCTTATGGATTGGTGCCGAAGGTCGGGGTCGAACCGACACGAACCTTACGGCCCACTGGATTTTGAGTCCAGCGCGTCTGCCAATTCCGCCACTTCGGCACGGTAAAAATAATACAATTATTCGTAATTATAATCAAGAATTAATAGATTGATATTTGGAAATTTTTAACCATATAATTAAAAGTAAATAATTAAAATTATTAAATCGTTTGATAAATTTAAATTATTTGCTTTAAATCATGTTAATATTTTATTTATACGACTGATTTGGCTAAATATTTATAACATATTTCTAATTGATTTGACAAGAATATGTTATTTTAATATATTTTTGAATTGGCGCCATTAGATTTTATTAATTTGATGGCGCTGCGATTATACTGTCAGTAATTACCGGATTTCATAAGTAGTATAAAAAGCAAGCATTTGTTTTTTTGAAATATATTGGAAAAAGTATTTAAATATTATTCATGGTATTATAAAATAAACAAAAACTTCGGCATAAAGGAGTATTAATGGAAAGTAAGGCATTAGGTTTAATAGAAACCAGAGGACTTGTTGGGTGTATTGAAGCTGGAGATGCCATGGTTAAAGCAGCAAATGTTCAAATGATAGGATTGGAGCAAATCGGCGGAGGATTTGTAACCGTAATGGTTGAAGGTGATGTGGGCGCGGTCAAAGCTGCCGTAGATGCAGGAGCCGCTGCAGCCAAAAGAGTTGGCGAACTTATTTCAGTTCATGTAATACCAAGACCAGATGCTTCAACGGAGAAGTTGGTTAAAAAATAAATAAGTTTTTGATGTTTTTTAATTTGAAAATGCAAAGCCATTGCTATCCGGGTTTCAGTATCATATATCTTAAAGAGATTTTAATCTGAATCAAAGATTGCATTGATTGGCGGATAACAATGACTCCTTAATTATAATATTAAAAAAACGGGCTTTTGATATATAAAGTCCGTTTTTTAATTCCCGAAAAAATATTTATATCTTGATTTTAGTTAAGTTAATGATGATTTCCTTGTATAATATACATTATATGATGTATTTGCCGCCTGTAATTGAATTTTATATTTATATGAAATTTTATTGGTTTTTGCATTAAATCGGATTTAAATTACTTTGTTTTAAAGTTTTGATATATTATTATCTATGGAGGTTAGCATTATGGAAGAAGAAAAATCCTCTGAGAAAAAATCAGTGACCGATAGTTTTGGCGATATGTTCAAGGAGTTCGGGAGTGCTGTTGCGGAAATTTTTAATGATCCGGAATTGAAGAACAAGGCAAAAGATTTTAGCGAAAGCCTCAAGGAGTCCGCAAAGGTATTTGCATCCAGATTTAAAGATGATGACGTAAAAGAAAAGTTTAAAGAAGTAGGTAAAGCAGCACATAATTTTGGCGAAAGCATTTCGGATTTTTTCAAGCAGGACAAAAATAAAGATTAAATAAAAATAAAACCAAAAATCTGATAATTTAGCAGATGTGGGTTTTCTTTTTGCCATAAGCATAATGGCAGATATTCTGAAAAATATTGCTTTAATAATTCATGAAAGATTTTTTTGCAAAAATATTTTTATGATTGCAAATATATTTGGCCGTGATTTTTACCCGCTAAGGTTCGGTTAAACTCAGGTTAAGTTAAAGATTAAATTGTAAACCATGATGCTTATGTCATGCAGAATGACGAAGATATGAAAAATATGATGAAAATATGAAAAATAAATTAATACTGATAGACGGAAACAATATAGCATACAGAGCTTTTTATGCATTACCTCAAACGATTGCTACTTCTACCGGAATAATTACAAATGCGGTATATGGCTTTACCACGATGGTTTTGAAGTTGGTTGATGAACAGAAACCGGATAACATCATTGTTGCGTTTGACAGCAAAGCTCCGACTTTCAGGCATGAGTTATTCAAAGATTACAAAGCACAAAGAAAAAAGATGCCTGACGAGCTCATATCGCAGTTTCCTTTAATTAAAGAAGTTCTGGAAAGCATAAATATCGAAAGCATAGAAGCTGAAGGCTATGAAGCCGACGATATCATTGCGACTTTGGCTAATGAATCAAAAATAAGGTTTAATGAAATACTCATCGTTTCAGGAGATAAAGATATTCTTCAATTGGTCGGTGGAAATCTTAAAGTAATGGCACTTAAAAAAGGAATAACCGAGACCGTTACTTATGACAAGAATGGAGTTGTGGATAAGTTTGGAGTAGAACCTGATAAGATTAAGGATCTTCTGGCACTGACTGGGGACAGTTCCGATAATATTCCAGGTGTGAGGGGGATAGGTCCTAAAACCGCGGAAACTCTTATTCGCAAATACGGGAATATCGAAAGCATTTATGACAATGTGGATGACATAAAAAACAATAATATTAAAAAACTTTTAACTTCAAGCAAAGCAGATGCGCTTAACAGTAAAAAACTGACAGAGCTAGTGGGAAATCTTAAATTGAATATCGACGGTTTGCTAAATAAAGAGCTAAACGAAATTAATTTCAACAAAATAGAAAAAATATTCGACAGTCTTGAATTCAAGATATTAAAAGAAAGAATAAAAAAAATGTCTGTTTATCTA
>JAQUMQ010000319.1 GCA_028718045.1 Actinomycetota bacterium | reverse complement strand
CTATAACAGCGACTTTTTTGTCTTTATATAAAGCTCCGTCACAGGTAGCACAAAAAGAAATGCCTTTACCTATCAATTTATCTTCATTCTCCACCCCAAGCTTTTTGGGGCTTGCACCTGTTGCAAATATCAGTGACTTGACTTTGAATTGATAATTTTCTGAGCTGCATATAAATATTTTTTTTGTGCCTTTAGCGATTTTTATGTCTAAAATTTCACAAAATTCAATAATTTCGATGCCAAATTTTTTAACATGAGCTAATATATTTTGCATCAAATCAAAACCTGAAATATTATCGTAAAAACCTGGGTAATTATCTATTTCATCAGTTGTAATTATCTGCCCCCCGGCCATATATTTATCCGTTATCGAGAAGTTTATTCCGGCTCTGTATGCATAAATCGCTGCTCCGAGACCTGCAGGACCTGCGCCTATTATTAAAAGCTCCTTGTTTATTTTTTTCATTTTTAAAAATAATTATTATTTGACAATTTTTGACAATTTCATTTTTAATTCCTTGTTTTTTACATGACTTTAAGTAAAAAATATTATAATTAATTATTGCAAAATATTTCTAACAAACAAGTATAATCAATGCAAGCTTTTATTGCTATTTAATTGCGGTATGGCTAACTACTATGCTTAAGGTAAATCAACTCGAATTGAAATAGCCATTTTCTTAAATATTTGCTTTGATTAGTTTTTATGCGGTTATTTATATCTTTTTGCAGCTTCTTTGAATCTAGCTTCAAGCTCTTCTTCTGTCTTGACTTTGGAGATGTCGGCATCAAGTTCCATAATAAGCTTGATTGCGGCTCTTACTATCATCGTATTCGCAATCTTGTGGCCACCCGATTTTTTGCACTGAATACCTAGATCCTCAAGATAAGAAACCATATCGGAAGGCATCGTTATCGGAACCCTAAAATAATCTTGTTTTTTTTCGATCATTTTGCTACCTCATATTGTTATGACTTTATTGTATTTTTATGCATATGATTATATTCATTAAAAAACAAATTGTCAAATATTTAAAAGCAAATGATTATAAACCATATAAGTAAAGCAAGCGGCTATTTAAAGCAAACCGGTATTAAGCGATATTGTTATTCATGCTTTTGTTTGCAATGCCTTGCATGATTTTTTGTTGAAGTTTGACATATTTTTTCATTGAAAAAATATGAATTTTAATTTGTTTGCACCAATAGCAAGTTAGTAGCCATAAGTTTTCCAAATTAAAAAACAATGTCTTTAAACAAGAAACTGATGAAACCTTAATCGAATTGCTGCAAGCTTTACAGCTATAGTAATTCTTCTCCCAATATCGATTTGATTTTGTAGGGCTTGCCTCCCTTAATGAAAAGTTTGGGGACACGTCCGCAATCGGTATTACAGCATATTTCCTCTGGAACAGTATTGATCTTTTGAGCAAGCTCTTCTATATCTTGGTTTCCGAATAAAGTTACCTCGTCTCCGACTTTAACGTCCGGAATACCGCTAACGTCTATAATGGCTTGATCCATAGCTATCCGTCCTATTATCGGAGCCTTCCTTTGCTTTACCGTAACCTCACCGTTATTGCTTAGTATGCGTGGAAGACCATCGACAAAACCTACCGGCAGGGTTGCCACTACCGTCTCGGAGGTTGTGATATAGGTTCTGCCATAGCCGATATATCTGCCAGCCGGCAATTTTTTGACATAAACGATCTTGGTCTTGAATTTCAAAGCAGATTTAAGCTTTATTATGCTTTTTTCTTCTGAAGAACGATATAATCCATAAATTATCAGACCCGGTCTTACCATATCCAAACGAGTATAAGGCAAAACGATGGTGGCGGAGCTGTTTGCCGCATGTTTCAATTTAATGTTTATTTTGTTTTCTTTAAGCATTGCAAGTAAATCTGAAAATTTCTTGAACTGTTCCTCGGTATAACTTTTATCCTTTTCATTTGATGTAGCAAAATGAGTAAATATTCCTTCGATATCAATATTATCCATGCATTGTGTTTTTTGAATTAAAGTCAGTGCATCTTCCGGCAATATCCCTATCCTTCCGAGTCCCGTATCCAGCTTCACATGAACTTTAACTACTTTATTATGCTTAGTTGCCAATTTTGAAAGAAAATCAACTTCATCGATATTGCAAACCGTTGGAGTAAGATTAAACTCAATCAATGATTCCATCTGTTCCTTTAAAGTAAGTCCGAGAATCAATATCGGAGTATCTATGCCTGCCTTACGCAGTTCCACTCCTTCTCCTACTCGAGCAACAGCAAAACGGGATACGCCATTTTCAGATAATACGGAGGCTACTTCCAGCACATCGTGACCATATGCATTAGCCTTTATTACACCCATAATTTTTACTTTTTCTCCAACAATCTCTTTGATCGATCGAATATTGTGAGCTATTGCATCCAAATCGATTTCTACCCAAGTAGGCCCTAATTTCTGCATGTCTAACCCTCTCGCATAAATAAGAAATTTTTTTAAAATATCATTTTATTATAAAATATCCTTCCTTTTAAATAATAAGGAAGGAGCAAGATGTTAAAAATAATAATATATACAGCAACAAAAAAAAATAAAAATATAAAAAATAAGATTATAATAATTTAATATCAGTTGGTATGAGCTTG
>JAQUMQ010000318.1 GCA_028718045.1 Actinomycetota bacterium | reverse complement strand
TAAAGATACCTATGCCTACCGCCGCAAGCAGTGCAGAACCATAAGAAGCATCACTGACTTCAGGTTTTATTATCTTTTCCCCGAATATATCGCATATTATCTGAGACCATACATTACCTTTGGAGCCGCCTCCTATGAGAATGAATTCTTTTACATTAAGATGCATGTCTTCGATTACCCTATAACAATCCTTAAGCGAAAAACCAACTCCTTCCATGAGAGCTCTTAAAAAATGGCTTTTTTTGTGCGCCATTGTAGCACCCACAAAACTTGCCCTTAAATAAGGATCCCAGTACGGCGCTCTTTCTCCCAACAAATACGGACTGAAAACCAATCCTTTCGATCCTGGCGATACGGAAGCAACTTCTTCTTCGATCAAATTAAACACATTAATATTTTCGGAAATTGACTTTTGGGTTTCCTCGTAACAGAAATTATCCCTAAACCATCTCATGGCAGAAGCAGCGGTGTTTGTTGCAGATACCGTATACCACATGCCGGGTATAACATGCGAATAAGTCAAAGTAAGCGGATTAGGGAAAGGCTTATCGGTCATTACATTAACATTGCCGGCAGTTGCCAGTTTTAATATGCACTGTCCCGCCTCTATCGCGCCTGCCGCGTAATCCTCCACGGCAGAATCAGACGTTCCGCAAATGACCGGAATACCTTCTCGTAACCCCGTAATCTCGGAAGCTTTTTTAGTAATTTTCCCCACTATGTCTGTTGGTGAACATATTGGCGGCAATGTTTTTGGATCGAGGCCAATAAAACCGCAAAGAGTTTCGGACCATTTCTTTTTATCGATATCGAAAAGCAAAGAACCTTGCGCATCTATATAATCGGTAATCCAATTCTCCGTCAACAGATATCTCACATAATCTTTAACGAACATGATCTTATCGATTTTTTCAAAATTATGCGGTTCGTTATTTTTTATCCAAAGCAACTGAGGAAGTGTCCAGGTGGGTGCAACCTTCTGATAACCGATTTTAAATATGTCTTCTCCCCAATTTTTTTCGAGATATTCCACTTCTTTTACACTTCTTTGATCAGTCCACATGATAGTTGGGCGAATGACTTCCATATTTTTATCCAAAAGAACAGCATTATGGGTCGAATCATCAAAAGACATAGCAACTATATCATCCATATCGATATCTTTAATGTTCTTAACCTTTTTCAAACACTCGATGAAAGATTTTAGCCAATCATGAGGATTCTGTTCGCTATGTTGTAATTTGGGGTGGTGAGTAATATATTCTTTAGAAGCTTCTGCCATTATATTGCCATTATCATCAATAACGGTTATTTTGCACCCACCTGTTCCAAAATCTACTCCCAATAATATATTTTTCTTCATTTTAAAATCCTGATTAATTTCTTTTCTTTATTTTAAAAATTTAAAAATTAAGAAATTCCGCAAAATACTATTACTTTTTTCTCTGTCATATTATCTAATGAATCAACATAACCTTCTCTGCCAATGCCACTTTTTTTATATCCTCCATAAGGAACTTTAGCACCAACCGAATTTCCACATCTATTTATAGCAATAGTCCCAGCCTGTATAGAATTACTTATTTTTAATGCTCTATTTACATTGTTGGTAAATACTGCACCGCTAAGTCCATATTCAGTATTGTTAGCAAATTCAATTGCTTCATCATCAGTTTTAAAAGGATGCAATGGTATAACAGGACCAAAAACTTCCTCCGTTAATACAGGCATATTGAAACTAACATCAGTTAATACAGTCGGTTTAAAAAATGTTTTATTAATTATCTCATTGCCTATTAAACACTTGGCTCCCATCTGCATTGACTTATCAACTTGATCTTTGACTCTTAATGCCGCCCTGCTGCTGATAAGCGGACCTACATCAGTGTCAGGATCAAGTTGATCTCCAATCCTTAATTTCTCTATTTTTTGTATCAACAAATCCTTAAATTGTTCAAACACATTCTTTTGTATAAAAGCTCTTTTGGATGCAACGCATAACTGACCTGCGAGAAATTTTATTCTGTCTTCAATCAAAGAATCTGTAGCCAGATTAAGATCAGCATCGTCGCATATTATTACAGGGCTGTTGCCACCTAACTCTAGTTGTATCCTTTTAACGGTATCCGCGCCGACCTTAAGCAAAGATACACCTGTTTCGGTGCTGCCTGTAAAAGTTATCATGTTTATTTCTTTTCTTTTGGCTAGCTCTCCTCCAACTTCCTTACCTTTCCCTGTTAAAATATTTATAGAGTTCTCGGGGGCTCCACATTCCAGCATAAATTCTGAAATTTTAAGAGTGGTAAGCGGATCTTCTTCCGGCAATTTCCCAATAAAAGCATTTCCAGTTGCGAATGCAGGAGCTAATTTATGTGAAAGTATACCCGGAGGAGAATTAAATGGAATTATTCCAAGTACGATTCCCATTGGCTCTCTTACAGTATACGCAATCATATTTTCGGAACCAAGATTTGCATCCATTGGGATACTTATACCATTATGCCTTTTTATAGTTTCGGAAAATCCAATAAATACTCTTGCGGTGCCGCCTATTTCCCCTCTGGCTGCATTTATTGTTTTGCCATTTTCTTTTGAAAGAAGAGTGGCTAATTCTTCTTTATGTTCCAGTATTTTTTGAGAAGTATTAAATAAAATCTCCGATCTTCTAT
>JAQUMQ010000317.1 GCA_028718045.1 Actinomycetota bacterium | reverse complement strand
TGATTATATAAATGGTGATTATTCGGATTTTTTAAAGGGGAGTTAAGACTTCTTATATAAGGCCCTGGCCCAAAACAGTCTGGCATGCTTGCAGATTTACATAAATTAGATTTTCGGAAGACACTTCTTGCTTGATTTTATCACTATCCCCTGATTTTTTATAAAAAACCAATCTTTTTGGCCAAAAAATAATTAAATGGGGCAGAAATCCCGGCGGTAATTGTATTTTATACCTTGGGGGGGGTACAGAAGCAAATTCTTATAAGTCACAAGTTATTTTTGATGCTTAAAATACATTAAGATATATTAAGTATTGTATATTCAATAAAATGTTTAAAAATATACTATGACAGGATAAAGAAGGTGTTATCTATAATAATGAAATATCTGTCCAATAAAATAAGAATTTTTTTAAATTAAAACTCTATGCAATAATGGAAAGAAAAGGGGATTATCCAATAACTTTATGGCTGGATAAAAAAGAATAGCAATTTCAGAGATTATTATATCAATTCAAATTAATTTCATTAAAATACAACAATCAATTATTGGTAAAAAAATCTTATTTTTATATAATACAGTAGATATATTTTTAAATATTTTTTTGTTAGAATTTGGCATTATCGGGCGAATGGCGGAATTGGCAGACGCGCTAGGTTCAGGACCTAGTGCTTGAAAGAGCATGGGGGTTCAAGTCCCCCTTCGCCCACCATATTTATATTTTTTTTAATAAATAAACGATATTGGGATTTAATTGGAAAGAAAAAGCAGAAAAGAACCCATAATAACCTTGATTATAATGATTATCATAGCAGCTGTGATCGTAAGCTGGATCACCGGTTTATGGAGTTGTGAAAACGGAAAGAAAAATTTGAACGAAAACAAAAAATTGTCTATTGCCGATTACATAAATTCTGTTTCTGTTTTAATACAGCACTCGAATAAAACTTCTGTTAATTTTTTTATACTTTTGGATAAAATCAAGGATATTTCAAGGGAAGAACTGGATAAAAGCCTCTCAGATACAATAGAAGAAAGTAAAATAAGCTTGCAAAATGCGCAAGAAATGAATCCGCCGGCATCATTTGAAGTGGCACATGGTTATTTAAAACTGGTGTTGGATTTGAGAACGAAAGCTTATGAAAATTTCAAGCCCGCTCTTTTTAATGCTCTTCAAAATATACAGGGAGACATATCGTCTTCGCAAATATTGCATGCTTTTTTAAACTTGTATATGAGCGATGAAATTTATGCATATTTTCAAGATGAAATAAAAATTTCAGGCGAGAAACTCGATATTTCAAATCTTACTGTTCTTAACTCGAAAATACTTAAAGACAGCAGCTTGATAGATCAACAAAACGTGGATAGGTTTATTTCTGATATCAAAACAGTTGCAAACCTTCAGGAACGAAGAGGCACGGCCATCATAAACAACAGCATAGAATTCAATCCTAAAATTATCAACGAACAAGGAGACTACCTAATACTAGCAAAAGGAAACGAAGTTTCGGTGACCTTACTTGTTGAAAATCAAGGAAATGTTACGGAAAAAGATGTAGTTGTTGTTATGAAGTACAATACCGAAAACAATCCTAAAGCCGAAGAAAAGACATACAATATAACTTCGATAAACCCATCCGAGCAAAAATCGGTTACGATATCGGGATTTAAAGCATATCCGGGCATTAAATGCAGCATCGCAATTGAAGTCAAACCAGTCCAAGGAGAGACTTTGCTTACCAATAATATAGCTTCATATAAGTTTATGATGGAAAAGTGATCGGTTAAATTACTTTTTAATAAATATGTTCTCGATGGTTTCATATATTGTCATCATGCATTATAATGTTTTTTTTGGTTTGCAATTATGGATTAATAAGCATAAAAATAATTAAAAACAGATTATGCAAGAAATATATTTAAAGATATTTAAATATATTTCTTGACTTATTAATAATGTTAAGATAGGAGTAATAAATAACTTATATTTTTGTTTGATTTTAAGTTATCTAGCTTATGAGTGAAGAAAAACAACATAAGAAATACACACTTATTATTTATTCAGGTCCGAAAGATAAAATAAGAAGACTAACAATATCGCAAAAATTTTCTCAGGTTTTTGTATATATTCATAATCATTATAATGGCGTCCGTTGCCATACTTGTCTCGAATCTTTTTATAACAAGGCAAAAACTAAATGAGAAAATCGCGGAAGTAGAAAGAATCGAATATAAGATAAATTACAAGGAAGTGGAACTGGTAAATCTTGAAAAAAAGACAAGTGAGATACAATCGAAAACAAAGCTTCTCGAGAATTATCTTAAAGAAGTTCAAGATCTTGATAAGTTAGTCAGAAGTATTACCGGTCAGGGTGGTTTTGAAGGCAAGGTAGCTTTTTATGACAATGGCTTGAATGCTAATACCGAAATTTTAAGCGACCCGAATGAAATATTTTATTATTCTTCCGATCAAGAGGAACAAATCGATGATGTAAATGCTTTGCTGGATGAGCTGCTCGCAAAAGCACCGGATATAGCTGAAAGTCTGGCTCAAGATAAGAAAAATATGGAAAGCTATATTTATATGATGGAGCGTACACCGTCGATATGGCCTACTTGGGGTACGATCACGACTTTGTTTTGCGATGGACGTTCCAGCACCGCTT
>JAQUMQ010000316.1 GCA_028718045.1 Actinomycetota bacterium | reverse complement strand
ATAATTTCCTCACTTTTTGTGTTTTTGCCGCTGTCCCTAATGCTTTCATTGTTTTTGAAATTTTTGGTTGCTTGTTTATTATCGTTTTTTCCGCCTGTATTTGCTGGTTGGTCCTGAATTTTAACAGGTATATCTTTTATGTTTATTTTGCCGCATCCGTTAAGCGGAAAAAATGTTAAGATTAAAATCGACACAGTTAATAAAATAAATGATAAATGTTTACAAGGTTTCTTATCCATAATTTAAATTATAAAGTATTTATGTAATATTAGTTACAAAATACTGTAAAATATGTAATCAGCAGGATAAAAATAATTGTAGTTTTTCATAAGGCTTATGAAAAATGCAAATCATAAATTTAAAAACAAAACAAACATCTCGTTGTTCCTGATATCATTTTCAATATTTTTATACCAGGTATGCTTTTCTGAGAATTCCATATTTATCCCGAGCAGAGGTTTCGTTGCCGAGTTTCTTGGCGCAGCCTATGAAATTAAAAGATTTTAAATTTATTGATAAATCTGAAAACGATATTGGAACTCAAATTGCTGACCTTATTGCTTATAAAATTGCAACCAAGATTATTTTAATAATCGCCTGACTTATTTAACTAGTTTAGTCTTCTTCGCTTGCGGCCAGCGGAAAAGTAACCTGCCACTTCCCCTCCGTATAAAGTCCGCTTGTGTAAAATGAACCATATAAAGTGCAGCCAGCTATTTCACTCTGAGAAATATCAAATACATATTCATCGTAGCGTATTCTTGTATCCTCGTTACCGGATTTTGCATATTCAGTGAATACAACAGAGTAGTCGTACTCTATTCTGCGGCTGTCCGTTCCTTTTAAGAAGAAATATCCATGGTTGTCATTCTTTAAAGGATTTTTGACAGCGGTCTGTACATGGAGCATTTTGTCAACATATCCTATACCTGTTATTTCGATACCTTCAACAGGAGAATTAAGTGTGAAAGATGGCACAAGCACAGTGGCATCTTTGTCAAGTAGCTGATATTTTTCATAGTTTGTTCCGCTCACGCCGTTTATCGAAACAGTTTTTGTTTCGTGGCTGCTTTTGACCGCACTTAAATCCATCTTCAGTGGAACATTTTCATACTCATGTTTGTTGCTTATAAAGCTACGAACCGAAAAGGTTAATTTATCGTCCTTTATTTTATGGTTGCCCCATTCAGTGATGGTAATGAGGAAGGTAGCCGTTTTTGTCGTATCGTCGTAGTATACTTTCTCGCAATGTGCCGAGCTATCAAACGGGCGGTGAATGGAATAACTGTCATATAAGTCGGTCGTTTCGTCAACGCGGTTGCCGGTAAGATCCTGCAATGCAACGTATATCTCTGCCGTGTTATCATGAATATAGGTTGATAGAACTTCCATCTTGATCCCGTTATCCTCGCAGGATTCTCGTACAGGTATAAAGAACTGTGCCGTTACCGGTGACACCGAATACATAAGCTCATAGATAGCCGGTACATTAGCCACAAGTACGGGAATCGCAGCAAAGATACAAATCAATAACATTGCGGCAATAACAAGCGGCTTTCGTAAAAATATCTTGATCCTTGATCCAGTGATTTTTGTTTTATTTTTTATAAGTCTCATAGTATTGTCTATCAGAATTTGATCCGGAACAAGCTGTTCGTTCATACTCTTGTAGTTTTTTTCAAACATTAAAATTCTCCTTCCAGAATTTTATGAAGCTGAGCTCTTGCTCTTGTAAGTTGTGTTCGTACAGTAGATTGCTTTATGTTTAGAATTTTTCCGATTTGTTCTACAGAATATCCTTCGTAATAAAACAGATGTACCACTGAACGGTATTTTGGTGCAAGCTTTTTAAGTGCATCATCAAGTTCGTTCTCTTCGGGCAGTGAAAAAGTGAGGTTATCCTCTAATGGTACAACTTTTCTTTTCCACGCTGATGACCAAAACTTTTTCGAGCAATTGATAGTTACACGGATAAGCCATGCTTTTCGGTGCTCCTCACTCCTAAAAGACGGATTTTTCCGGATGTAACGCAAAAAAACTTCTTGAAATATATCGTCTGCATTGTTCTTAGATCGAACCTGTGCGAACGCCAGCCTAAATATCATATCTGCATATTTTCTTATAATTGTCTCTGTCGTTGCATACCGCGACTGTAAATCCATCAGGTTTCCCTCTCTTTTACTATTAATACCCTGTAATGGTGTAAAAAGCTACAAATATTTTTATGATAAAACCATTAAGAATTATAATTGTGAGAATTATTATACTATATTAGTGTTAAATGAGACCAAGCTGTGGTTCATTGCTAAAAAAACTTTTTAGGATGTGCGTATATTTTTATCAGTAATTATTTTACTATCGCATTACGCTGTTTTATACAGTCGAGAACAAGTTGTATCATTGCGCTGATTGCGGCACATGGGGCTAGAAGGAAAACGTTGATAATGCCATAAAGATAAAGAACCAATGAATTGTTTTAGCCGTGTTTTAGTTACGTATGCTACACACCGATATCATTTGTTTTTTTTAATCAAATCATAAATTGCAGAAAGCGCAGTGCTTGCATTTTCATTTAAAACAACCAAGGCTTTATCATCGAAATATGTTTTATCCTTGTTTATTATTATGAATTTTTTTGCAAGCGAGGGTAGAGTGTTTACGGGCCCTACTTCAA
>JAQUMQ010000315.1 GCA_028718045.1 Actinomycetota bacterium | reverse complement strand
CGATATAGTTGCGGCAGGATATGCGGATACAAAACCCATAGACACCAATGAAACCGAAGAAGGCAGAGCTAAAAACAGAAGAGTCGAAATTTTGATATTAGGCAGAGAACAAGTAAAAGCTTATGGCAGATAACGGATATGAAATAAAAGTTTAAATATCAACAGATATACAAGGGGTCAATATAATGAGCATAAGTTTTGAATTGCGGTGTGAAAATAATGATAAAAAAACAAAAAAATACATAAGAAAAGAAGATCACGAAAACAATATTTTTTCAAACAGTAATTTTAGAATTTTTATCGTGTGCGTATTGATATTATTTGTTTTACCGGTTTCCTTGTCATGTAAAAAATCCGATAAGGCCATAGAAGAAACGGAAGTCATATTTGGGCCTACTTTTGAAACCGGGGAGATTATTGTCAACTTAGCTGATTTGGGTCAGGCACGCTACGCCAAAATACAAACAGTGCTTGAACTAAGCAATGAAGAAACTTCAGATGAAATCAATACCAGATCGCCTCAAATAAGAGACATCGTGATAGAAATATTCAGTTCCAAGCAGGCAGAAGAATTGCTGGATTTAAAAATCAGAGACGATATAAAAAAAGAGATATTTGACAGAATAAATTCTGTTTTAAAAAAAGGTACCGTAAATAATGTTTATTTTACGACGATGGTTATCCAGTGACGGAAAAAATCGGTTATTAAAAAAATAATACGTCATAAAAAAGATTGGCTAAAAATATGAAAGAAGAGTTTTTGGAAGCAAAAGTTTTTACGATCAAGAAACATCCTTTGGTATTGGATGATTATGGCGAACATCTGAATATCAATGAATTTGATTTCAAAAAACCTTCCAAGTTCAGTAAGGAGCAAATAAGGATTTTTGAACTGATACATAATACTTTTGCAAATCTTGCAGAAACAAAAATATCGATGACTGCAAGAGATGTTTTGGGAATCAGCTTGATAATGACCGAAAAAAAAATATATTCGGAATATCTGGCATCTTTGAAAGAACAATCACTGTTGGTGGTTTTGAAATCAAGTGTTTTAGATGCCGATATTATTTTACAGTTCAGCAATTTAATGTTCTTTATATTGATCGATAAAATTCTTGGCGGTGACGGAGAAGCTGAAATTAAAAGAGATTTTACGGAAATCGAAATGAATCTGGTCGAGGAGATAATCAATATTTTTATTCAGTCTTTGGATGAATCATGGTCAACTGCCGAAAAGATGGAATTTATGATGAAAAATATAGAAAACAATGCACAATATATCAGGATAGTTCCTTTAAATGAAATGTGCCTGGTATTTAATTTCAAAATCGAGATTGCAGGCAAGCTTGGATTTTTTACGATTTGCATGCCCTTCATATCCGTAAAACCTGTGCTGGACGATTTGAACAAGAGGAGTTTTTATTCGGGAGATCCGTCTTTTTTTTCTAAAGACAGAAAGGAAAGATTAAGCGATGGTTTAAATTTGGTAAAGATCGAGATGGCTGCTGTTTTAGGGTGCGTCGATTTAAATTTAAAGGAAATAAACAATCTGGAAGCAGGGGATATATTAAGGTTAGGTAAAAAAACATCGGATGATATTGAAATGTTGGTGGAAGAAAGCAAACTTTTCAAGATAAGACCTGGAAAAATATCAAATAAGTTAGCTGTAAAGATAATAGAAAAATTTGAAACTGGGGGATAAATGGTAAAAAAAAGTACTGACTTTGATGAAAAAGAAGTCAAAGACAAACAAGATTTACAAAATACAAACCAAACGGTTTCTTATGCAAATAACGAAAAATCAGGCAGTCAATCACCGGAGGATAATTCAATAAAAAAGGTTCAATTGGAAAGTTTCGATGAAGCTAGAACAGTTAAAGAAAACAATACTTTTGAAATATTGAAAGATGTACCGTTAAAACTAGTGGTCGAATTGGGAAGAACAGTGCTTAAGATCAGCGATTTTATGGAACTTGGTATCGGATCTATTATTGAATTAGATAAATTATATGGTGATCCTGTAGATATTCTCGTAAATAACAAACTGATCGGGAAGGGAGAAGTAGTCGTTATCGATGAGGATTTTGCAATAAGAATTACCGAGATAAATACAAAAACGGGGGCAGGTAATTAAATGAAAGATTTTTTAAAATTTAACAATCTCGATAAATCAAGCAATTTTCAAGGTTTAAGCTTTCTTAATAAATCAAATAACCTGCAAGAATCAAACGGAAACACCCTTAAAAAGAAGTTAAAACCGGTTTTAATTTTTTTTGCTTTATTTTTTTTAAGCATAATTTTTTTATATACATTCAACTCCAAGCAATCCGCTACAGACCAAATGGGGATATCGCAATCGTCTAACCAACTTAGCGGGTTTGACTTGATATTAAAGTTTATTATCGGCTTAGCAATCGTAAGTATTTTAATTTATATAACCGTTTATATATTAAAATATTTTTACTCCAGGAAACAAAAAACAGGCACCGCAAGCAAAAGTTTTTCGAGTGGAATAATAAACATGTTGGAAAGCATGAGCATAGACAATAATAAAAAGCTTTATTTAATAAAAATCGCAGACAAAGTGTTGTTGCTGTCATCATCCGAAAACCAAATAAATTTGATTACCGAATTAAAAGAAGAAGAGGTTAAAAAAGAATCGATTACCGTTATGGAAGGCACAAATCACGAAGACAATAAAAGCTTTA
>JAQUMQ010000314.1 GCA_028718045.1 Actinomycetota bacterium | reverse complement strand
AGACCAGGATATATGTTATCAGTTGATACCTTTTATGTATGTACACTAAAAGGGGTGGGACGTATTTATCAGTTTACAGCCATTGATACAAACTCTTCCTTCGGTGCAGCATATCTTTATGCTGATAAAAGCGCAGATTCAGCAGTTGATTTTATGAATAGGACCATAGCGATCTTTAAAGCTCTTGCTGTTATGATATGCTCTGTTTTAACTGATAATGGTAAGGAATATACAAGTCACTGGGGCTTAAGTCATATTTTTGAAGACTACCTGGTACGCCAGAACATAAAACACAGATATACCAAGGTAAGATGTCCTTGGACAAACGGCTATGCAGAGCGGTTTAACAGGACACTTCTTGAAGAGTTCTACCAGCCTGCATTAATGAGAAAAAGTTACAATAGCATTAAAGAGCTTCAAGCTGATCTTGATAACTATCTATACTTTTACAATTTTCAAAGAACACATCAAGGCTATAGGCTCAAAGGGTCTAAACCTTGTTACAAATTACTTACTGTCAGTGACTTAAAAGCTCTGACAGGTTAATATATATTAAAAATATTTAACTTGGAGAATAAGTGTTAACTGTAAACACCAAGCTTAGGAAGTACAATTAAATTAAAATAATCAATAAAAACTTCATTATGATTTTAATTTAAATTTATAAAAAAATGAAATTAAAAAAAAGGGGGATATATGCTGGTAGATCTTTCATATGAAGAGCTTATAAAATATAAACCTGTTCAAAATAAAGAAAATGATTTTGACGAATTCTGGGCCGAAACCTTAAACGAAGCAAAAAGTGAAGATCTGAAACCTAATGTCGAAAAGATAGATTATATTGTAAAAGAAATCGATGCTTTCAAAGCCTATTATAATGGTTATGGCGGTGCCAGAATATGCGGATGGTATCTTCTTCCAAAATTCTTTAAACCTCCTTTTCCCGTACTTTTATGGTTTCATGGGTATGGCGATAATAAACAAAAAATAAATTATTATCTCAAATGGCTTTTGATGGGATATGCGGTATTTGCAATCGATATAAGAGGTCAGAATGGAGAATCCATGGATAATAACTCTTATCCGAGCCCGTCTGCCGTAGGATATATGACTAAGGGAGTATTCGATAAGAACAAATATTATTATCGGTACGTTTATGCCGACTGTATAAGAGCTTTGGATTTTTTAGCTTCAAGAAAAGAAATAGATATGTCCAGAATATGCATAACGGGTGCAAGCCAGGGAGGGGGACTTACCTTGGCAACGGCAGCCTTGGACGAACGGCCCAAGCTGGCAATTGCGGAAATACCTTATTTATGTCATTACAGGAGAGCGGTGGAATGGGCGGAAGATTTTCCCAATATTACATATATAGAGTTTCAAAATGTTATAAAAAAATATCCTGAGCGTGAAGAAGAAATGTTTAAAACTCTGAGTTATTTTGATAATTTGAATTTGGCAGACAAAATAAAATCACGGACAATCATTTCGTGCGCAATGAAGGATACATGTTGCCCGCCTTCTACTATATTTGCGGTGTATAATCATATAGAGGCAGAAAAGCAAATGATAAAAATGCCTTATTATGTACATAGCTGGGAAACCGGCATTAATTTTGACGAAAACAAGGTTGAGCTTGTTAAAAAACATCTGTAAAAATTTTAAAAAAACAAAATAATATTTTATTATAATGCATTGGTGGTAAAATATTTTTATGATTATCAACATTTTCATTTAATAATTAAAAAGATGCGAGGGCAATAAAATGCATAAGGGTTTTTTTTCAAAAAAAATGCTTTTGGCTTTTTCTGTTTTGATTTGCGCAATAATTATGATGCCTTTTGTTTGTTCCTGCAAAAGGGAGACAGCATTCGGAAATCTTATCATATGCGAATCAGTCGATAAAAACACTTATGAACCAGTTAATCCAAAAAATGAATTTGATTTGTTTGTAAAAGAAATTGCTGCAGCAATAAATATCCAAAACGTAAAAGGCACAGACAATTATAGGTTTGTTTGTAAAAACATAAAGACCAACGAAACGGTATCAGACATAAACGGTAAATATCTGGAAGGAGAGACGGGATATGGATCCGGATGGTTCGAGAGCACTTTATCGGTTAAGGAAGGAGCCGATGTAATTGCTTTACCGGGAGATTATATTGTTGAGTTTTATCATAACGGAGAGATAAAGTCTTCCGCAAACTTTAAAATCAAGGAACCTCAAGCTAAAATTTTAGGAGTGTCTCTTGCAAGTGAGATAAACGATAAAAAAGAGCCCGTCAAAGCTACACAGGAATTTAATTTGGGCGATATTATTTATGCCTGTGTGCAGATGGATTACCGGGTTCCCGGAAACAAATTAGTAGCGAAATGGCTGGACGAAAAGAACAATACGATAACCGAAATCCCAATGGATTTTACCGAGCCTTTTTATAAAACTTCATGGACTGCATTTGCGCTTGAAAGTACGGACAAGAACTCAATAACTGCCGGCAAATATAAAGTCGAGATTTATTATAATAATGAGAAGTATAATGAGTTTTTATTTTCGATAGCGGATTTGGCTCAAACAAGCAACATTACCTTTGATGATGGCAATTCGTTTACCGAGGCTAAAGCCAAATATTTTTTTACAATAAACTATCCGGATAGTTGTAAATATACCTGGCAGGAAAATGAAAGCGGAATGAATGTTCAATTTATGCCTGTAAACGAAGATG
>JAQUMQ010000313.1 GCA_028718045.1 Actinomycetota bacterium | reverse complement strand
TATATGCAAGATTTATAATAGATAATCCGCCCGAAGACCCTCATGAGTTGATCTATCTTCACAACAGCATCTGGAATGACGGATTGAGAGCAGCAGTGAAAGCAGGTGGTGTTTTAAATGAACACCACGGCATTGGTTTGAAATTAAGCAGACTTCTTCCGGAACTTTACGGAAATGCCTTTGAAATTTTTAAAGAAATCAAAAAAGCGCTTGACCCCAACGGAATTATGAATCCAGGAAAATTAGGTTTAGGAGTGTAAAACATGAATATAGATAAAAATATTTTAAATACGATAGAAGCATGTAGATATTGTCCGATGTGCAAACAAGTATGCAGTTCAGAATTCGTTAGTTATAAGGAATCCGATACTCCCAGAGGCAGAGCGATACTTCTTTATGATGTGTATGAAGCAGGTCATGAATTTGACGAGAGTATCGTAGAGTCTATATATAATTGTTTTTTATGCGGATGTTGCAGGAGTTGGTGTGACGGAAGACAAGAGGGCGGATATGATATACCTGAGCTTGTTAAATTTGCGAGAAGAGATATCGCAAGCAAAGGATCGGAGCCACTGTTTGCAAAGACAATGAAAGACTTGCTAATAAAAAATGACAATCCTTTTGGAATCGAAAAAAACAAGTCGTTTTCTGCGGATATTAAAGAAAAAAAGGCAGAAGTTCTTTATTACATGGGACCTGAAGTAAATTTTGTTAACAAGGAAATAGCAGAATCGACAGTTAAAATTTTTGATAGCCTGAAAATAAATTATACTGTCTTAAAAGACGAAAATGTGGGCGGAAGCATGCTAAATCTTTTAGGTTATTTTGAGGATGCAAAAAGAAAAGCAGAGAAACTATTTAAGAAGATAGAGGCTTGCGGATGCAAAACAATAGTAACATCTGATCCGTTATTTTACGATGAATTCAAAAGTAACTGTTTTGGTTTTAATTTGAATTCAAATATAAAAGTATATCAGCTATCAGAATACTTATGGGAATTGATCAAAACAAAAAAATTGGTTTTAAAAAATACTGACAAAAAAATTACTCTTGCCGATTCAGAATTTTTTGGTAGATACAATAATGTTTTTGATCCTCCGAGACAGGTTATAAAATCAGCTGCAAGCTCTAATTTCATTGAGATGAGGTGGAATAAAGAAAAGCTTATTTCTGCGGGAGAAGCTGCTTTTGCTTTTTATAACGACCGAACTTGTTTGTCAGATAGTTTGGGACAGAAAATATGCGGTATGGCAAAACATATTGGTGCGGAAGCGATAATAACGTTGTCTGCTGCGGCAAAAAATGTCGTATCTTACGGCTGCGATATTAAGGTTATGGATATTTCGGAATTTGTTGCAGACCTTATCTGAAATCATATATATTAATTTTTGGATATTCATAGATTGCGTAAGCCCTACAGCCCTATATCAAATACAGTAAAGATTAAAAGATATATATTCACATGCTCGCAACGCAACTTGTCGTACATGCTTTGGGATCTTTTTCACTAAAATTAGGTGCGATAATCTTTTCCTGAGCTATTTGGCGATATCTTTTGCGTTTTCGTGTATCAAATTTAAATTTTGCGATGAACAGACTGCAGCGATTTAAGGTGATTAATTTTTTTATATAACTTCATGATTGTTTATTGATTTATCTTGTTAATTTTGTGTAGTTTAGAATATTTTATGCATGATCATGGCTCATCTTTGTTTTTCCCCCAAAAAATTTTCCTTTGTTTTTAATAATAATTACGGATATAATAGTTTTGTAAATTACAATACTTCTTAAAAATTTTTTATAAAAATTAAAAAAGCACTTCTGAGTCATAAAGCCGGTATAGCAAACTTGATTTAAAAATCTTAATAGAAGATTAAAAAATAAAAATAATTTTAATTGTTCGTTGAAAATAAAATATTTATTTGCTAATATTGTAATTAAGTTTAATAACTAAGTTATGTATTGAGTTTACTAAATAAGTGATTAGAGTTTATTTATTTAGATTGCCGATATTTAACTTTTTATGCTTATCTAAATTAACTTACGATTTTTGATTTTTATAATGTCCACTTTAGGCAAAGCAAAGATTTTAAAACAAATAAACAGGAAGCATATTTTAAATTTATTAAGGAAATATGATGAAATTTCTATAGCAGAGTTGTCGGTGAAATCTCATTTAAGTAAACCAACCATAATGAAGATAATGAGATATTATATTGGCAAAGGGCTTGTTGTAATTTCGGGCAAGGGAAGTTCGACTGAAGAAGGTGGCAAAAAACCCAATATTTTTAAATTTAATGCAAATGGCGGCTTTTCTATAGGAATGGTTATTACGGCTAACAAGTTGAGATCCGTAATAACAAACCTGAAAACCGAGGTAATCGAAAGTATGAATATGGATCTTGACGCCAATGAGGAAGTTGATTCCGTAGTTAACAAGATTGTAGATCTATATAATAAGCTCCTTGATAATTCAAAAATAAACAGCAAAAAAATTTTAGGGCTTGCGATTGGGATATATGGACTTACCGATTTTGACGAAGGCATTGTCATGTACTCCCCTCATTATCCCAGCTGGGGTAAAAATATTAAAATGAGAGATAAAATCAAAAGGAAGATTTCGGATGATATCCCGGTTATATTGGATAATATCACCAGATTTCAAGTTTTTGCCGAAAAAACGCTTGGAGTTGCGAAAAACGTAAGTAATACAGTGTCTTTGATGGCCGGTTATGGGCTTGGTTCGGG
>JAQUMQ010000312.1 GCA_028718045.1 Actinomycetota bacterium | reverse complement strand
TCTCGATTATATCGATGGCAAGCGTATTTGCATTTACTTTTATTCCGGATATATATCTTTTTGTCATTCCAATTATTTCATCTGTCAGTACTACCTGTTCAAAACAACCGCATAATCCGTCTTCAAGATATCCAATGTCATGAATAAGGTTTGCACCCGACAAAGCTGCTGATAATGTTCCGAACATTGATTCAAGAGCAGCTTGAGCATCAAATATTTTTGATGAAGAACAGCCTGCGAGGGAGAATACAGGAAGTCCAAAATAGTTGGAAACTTCAGTCATTGCAGCATCCATGAGATAGTTTTCAGTAGAGCCGTAGCTTGCAACACCTGTTGCCATATCCATTGCAAATAAAGTTCCTCCTCCTATAATCGGAGCTCCTTTTTTAATTAGCTGTGCAATTACCATTCCCGATAAATATTCAGCTGCACCTTGAGCGATAGTACCTGCAAGTGTTACGGGACCTGTAGCTCCTGCATTCACAGCATTTGTATATATTGTAGGAATTCCTTTTTTGGCTGCAAATTTAATTTTACCAAGAACTTCTTTTGAATGTATCAAAGGAGAAATGGTTTCGATATATAAAACAAAGTTAGGCTTTATTCTGTAATTGTCTTCACCTTCTGTTAAAATGACGCACATGTTATGCATATCTTCAAGCCCTGCCGCATCGACTGCTGTTGATACCAATGGTTTTGCAGTATTTCTTAACATTGTTGCAAATTGATATCTATCATATTTCATATTGTTTTTTGCGTCTGATAAAAGCCCAAGAGACATATGAAAGTCTATATTATCCAGGTAATCTGAAATTTTTGCCGCATTTTCGATATCCTTCGTTGTCCATGCTCTTCTGGAGCCTGTATGTGAATCAAGAATAAATGGGCACTCTGAACCTGTTCCGAAATAAATTCTGCCTTTTTCAAGAACCATGGCTGTTTCGCCTTCTCTGTTTGACACTGTTATTTTTTTGGGGCTTGTAACAAGACATTCATTAACGAGAAATGACGGAATGAAAACTACTTTATCCCTAACCATGCATCCGGCATCTTTTAAAAGCTTAATTATCTCATCATCGTTTACCTGTATTCCAATTCGCTCAAGTATTTCATAAGCAGTGGAAGCTATTTCCTCTATCTGGCTGTCTGAGAGAACTTTAAATTGAACCGTCTGATCTTTTACTGAATTGGTTTTCATTTTTTTTACTACTCCTTCCATTAAATATATTTTTCAAAAATTTTTTCTTTTGGTTTATTTTCAGGAACAATGCATTACCAACCACGCTTACTCTTTTGAAGTATTTTTAATTAAATCTGTAATAGTTTTTAAAAACCTGACTTATCATAAACTAACTACTTATTTTATTAACAATATGATATTTTACAATATTGAATTTTTTTTTACAATATTGTAAATAATAAAGCTCATAATTTATAAAGATTACCGTGACAGTTATATTTCTTCCTAAATTAATTACGAAGTTTTAAGAATCAGTATTTAAATTTGCGATTTTTTTGTTAAATAAAACATAGAATATATAGTTCGTTTTTTAAATTAATCAATATATGTCGTTTCTGCCAACCTAGAACCGCTCAGCTGTTCAAATTTTAAGTTAATTACTGTCTGGTATATTTTATTGATTTGTGAAAGCCAAACGATGTTTTTACACCAACTTATGGAATATAGGTTAAAAATTTTTTTGTCTTAATCAATTAACAATTATCAGTGAAAAAAACAATCAGTATTGACAACTATATAATTAGCAGCTATATTATTAACTGGTATAGCCACTTAGCATTTTTAAGTTATATCAATTAAAAATTCATATCTTGAAGGAGTAGGACATAATGAAAACCGCAAAACGCATTGCAAACCTTGGCACCGAAGATGCATTTAGAGTATTAGCGGAGGTAAACAAGCTAAAAAGTCAAGGTAAAGACATAATAAGCTTTGCAATAGGAGAGCCTGATTTTGACACACCACAAAACATAAAAGACGAAGCAGTCAAAGCAATAGGCGAAAACTACACTCACTACAGCCCTTCTGCCGGACTTTTGCAGCTAAGACAAGAGATAGCAAAACATATAACAAATACAAGAGGCGTAGAAGTAGATCCCGATGAGGTAGTCGTAACTCCCGGAGGAAAACCAATAATATTTTTTTCTATCTTTGCCCTTATTAATGCCGGTGATGAGGTAATATATCCAAATCCTGGTTATCCTATTTATGAGTCTCTTATTAATTTTATTGGTGCAAAATCGATACCCATCCCCATAATAGAAGAGAAAAAATATAGCATAGACATAAATCATCTTAAAAGCATCATAACAAATAAAACAAAGATGATAATACTTAACTCCCCCCACAACCCAACAGGTGGCATGATAGAAAAAGAAGACCTAAAGGCTATAGCGGATCTTGCAATAAAACATGACTTAATAGTGTTTTCCGATGAAATATACAGCGGTATAGTATTTGAGGGTAAGTTTAACAGTATCTTCTCTCTGGATAACATGAAGGAAAGAACCATAATACTTGACGGCTTTTCAAAAACATATGCAATGACGGGCTGGAGGATAGGATATGGGATATTTCCCAAAAACATAGCGGCTCATGTTACAAATCTTGTAATAAATTCAGTGGCATGTACCGCAACATTTACACAGATTGCAGCCACGGAAGCTTTGAGAGGATCCCAAGAAGGCCCCACAAAAATGGCTGACATATTCAAGCAAAGAGCCAAGTTAATA
>JAQUMQ010000311.1 GCA_028718045.1 Actinomycetota bacterium | reverse complement strand
CTTTATCTGCGCTTATTATATTTTTACTTGTTCTCATTATGCAATAAACATCGGGTCTGAAATTTTTGGTAAAAATCGTAATGTCATTGCCCTCATAATCAACCAAAGGTTTGCATTCGAGATATTTAACAAGCTCTTGGCTTGCCGGTGATATCGTGAAGCTTCTCAGCCAGCGATAACTCTGACTTATTTCTCCTACCATGGATGAAAATTCCTTCGATAGTTGTGTCCAACCTTTGCCATTGTTTCTTTTGACATCAAGCACATCATCGGGGTGAACGAAATGAGCAAATAATCCGTACATATTGACGGCATTATAAATGATCCACATGTTTTCGTCGGTTTTTTCGTATCCTGCCGAGAATCTCGGAAATTCTATTACCTTATCGTAATTTATACTGAGTTCCTGAGAATATGTGTCATTTTCCTTATTGGAAAGATACACCGATGCAATTATTTTCAAATCAGGATTTGCTTTCAATACGGCTTTTCTGCCCTCCGGACTTAGAATATTGGAAGGAGGAACATAAGCTCTCAAAGAATAATTTGGGAAGACCTTGTTTATAAACCGCATCAGCTCTTTAACCGATAAAATCATATCGTTTTCGTTTTTCCAGGATTTATACCCAAGATTTTGCTTTATGTAACCTTGGGTGGCAAGCGACTGATGATTATACCCATGAAGTCCTATTTCACCCTCTATTCCAAGCAGTTCTTTTCCGTATAAGAGAAGATTTTTGATATTTTCGGACCTTGCTTCCGGAAAAGGCGGCTCGGTGATGTTATTATACGATTCGATAACAAAACTCGAATATTTTATATCGAATTTTTTAGCTATTTTTACCATTTCCGGCCACCAGACTTCTCTGTAAAACTGAGGTATGTCTCTGCTGAACTCCTCGTATATTTGGTTATTTATTCCTGAAGGTATAGGAGCCGGGAAATCGTCTATATGTATCATCTTTGCATTGATTACAGGATATATCAGATCTTCTTTTGCGATTCCCACGATTCCTGCAATAAGGCCCCTGTTGTTTTTTTCGTTAAGCATCGTACCGTTAAAAACGACGAATTTGCCTTTTCCGTAACTTTGCTCCCATAGATAAGGAAGGCCTTCATATGAAGTAATAAAAGGTTTTATACTGGGATCAAGCTTAAGATTTATCGAAGAAATAATAATAATATCAGAATTTGTTTTAAAGCCGGCGGTTCGGATCAGAACTTCCGAAAGCATTTTTATTCCTTTGGCGCTGATCATCTTATCCGCGCTTTCTGTTATGCCTAGTAAATCTTTGATGCTTTCGAAACTTTTGTCCGCAACAGGGCGGATTAGAAAAGCAATTACGCCTCCCGAATCGACATATTCGATATATCTGTCCAACTCATCCAGAAAGTCTAGCCTTTCGAACGTAAAAAATATACAGTCATAAGCTGAAAGGCTACTGCTGTAAGCTCCGGTTTCGATCTCATCTATGTTGATCACGTCAAAATCTTTTTTCATGTATTTTAAAACAGCTTCAACCTGTTTTTTTGTTTTGACGCTGTTATTTTCCGAATCATGGAATACGATAAGATATTTTTCAAAGGTTGCTCCGGCAGGTATATCCGGGGACTTTGCGGATTCGAGTTCCTGTTTTGAATTTACATTTTTTACAAATTTCAAAATCCCGAAAGATCTTAGAGCCTGAAATAATGAAGCCAAAAATATCAAGGCTATTATGATAATGACTATTTTTTTAGCGAACATATGGCTTTCATCCTTCCCAAAACTTTATGACGGCTTCCCCATAATCCGTAAGGCGCAGCTTTCTTTTTTTGAATGTTTTTAAAGCCTCTTCAAATAATTCAGGCTTATCAGACATATAGTAAATTTTAAGAAGCATCAAGTAAGGTTTTTCGCTATCGGGAAAGCTGCTAAAAAAAATATTGCAATACTTAAGCGCACTTTCTGAATCGAGAAGCTCGATTTCGCAGTTTATCTTTTCGATGAAATACGATTCTTTTGTCTTGTCTTGTTTTAAAAATCCGGCAAGCACGGACGAATATTTTTGGATATAATTGTCATAGTCTATTTTGTCTGCCAATCCGCTTTCCAGATATTTTTTTAAAATTTCCAGATACTCTTTCATAAAAGTAATGTTTTCTTTATTGGATTCATATTTTTCACGCGCACTTGAAATCGCTATTTCGAACTGCTTTTTTATTTCCATCAAAGCTGAAGCAGCATAATGGGATGTTTCGGTATCGCTGCTCTTTATTGCTTTTTGAAGTCCTTTTATATGTTTTGAAAAATCTCTTTTTAGTATATAAATAAGGTATGCTCTTTTGTTTTTGTTGCTGCTAAATTCAAGAGAATCTGCTATTGGAATCGTGTTGATTTCTTTCTCGAAGTCGATAGCTTCTTCATAATATATATGCTTGTCATCTTTCACATACTTAAGATAGCTTTCGACCATAAAATCCGATTTATTTCCGAAAGCTTCAAATATTGCCGAAACGATAAAAAACAATATGCCTACTACAGGCAGAAATAAGATTATAGCCAGCTTGTAGAAACTATTCTGCAAACCTTTAAATCTGACATTTATCGCAAAATAAGACAAACATATCAAAATATGAAGTATTGCCAATATTTCTATCTGTATGCTATTCATTTTCAAAATTCTCTATTACCAGAAAAGCTCCCACTTTTACTTTATTAAGCCTGTCTATCACTATATTTGCATAGTTGTTTTTAGTGTTGGAAAGAAGT
>JAQUMQ010000310.1 GCA_028718045.1 Actinomycetota bacterium | reverse complement strand
TTTTGTAAATGGAGGCAATTCTATTACTTAAAATCGCTTCTTTTTCGTCCAGATCCTTGTTGATTTCAATTAAGTCATTTTCCTTTATCGCAAGATCTATGTTCGTCTTGTCGATATCGCTTTTTACATCGGCAAGACTTTTATTGAGGCTGTTAAGCTGATCCAAACTCGAAAGCAGCTGTGATTCTACCTTGTTTACCTGATTTAAATAATCCTTTTCTTTCTTCTTTGCTTCTTCGAGTTTCTTCTTTGTTTCTTCTTTTTCTTTTCTGATTTGTTCGAGCTGATCTTCGTATGTGTTCGCAAATACCGAAGAACCGGGTATGAGAAAGGTTATAATAATTACAAATGCCGTTATTGCTACGATTAAATTGCTTCTTTTTTTCATAATTAATATGATTATACCTTCAAATATCGTCTTAATGCAAATCCGCTGCTTAAAATACCTAGAAATCCCCCAATAATTATCATTCCAAAATACGCAATCAATATAATGCTGCTTGAGCCGAGTATCGCAAGGTTTTTAATATGCATCGTCTCAACGATTGCGGTCTCGCCTTTAATCATTAAAAACTTATTTAAAAAATAAAGAAGCAAAACAGCTATACCCGCACCCATAAAGCCTTCAAAAAAACCCTCGAATAGAAATGGGGTTCTGACATACCAGTTGGTTGCACCCACCAGTTTCATTACCTCTATTTCTTTTCGTCTTGCATAAATCGAGAGCCGTATAGTATTGTAAATTAAAACCATGGCTGCAAGAAGCAAGATGATGATAATCAAAAGAGCTATCGTGCCGGTTACTGCCGTTATGGAAAAAAGTTTCCTTATATAACTTTTACCGTATATCACTTCATCCACGCCATCTATGCTCTTGCCATCTTTATCGACAAATCTCAAAGCAACCTGTTCCACCTTCTGGGGATCTTTAAGCTTGACTTCAAAAGACGCAGGAAGAGGATTTCCTTGAATTTCTTTTAATATATCACTTCCTTCGTTTTGAATCTTGAATTTCTCAAGAGCCTGATCTTTTGATACATATGTTATATTGTTTACTTCAGGCCAGCTTTTTATTTCATTTTCCAGATAATCTTTCAGATCATTGGAAATATTATCTTTTAAATAAACGGCGATTTCGACTTGGCTTTCAATGGATTTCAATATGCTTTGTATATCATAAACTATTATGGAAAAAACCCCCACGATAAACAAAGTTATAGCAACCGTTGTTATGGCGGTAAAACCCATCAAAAAATTTCTTTTAAGGCTTAAAAAGGTTTCTCCAAAAACATGTTTGGGTCTAAATACTAAACTCAAGATCCGTATACTCCTCTCTTTTGATCTCTTATGATCATGCCTTGTTCCATTTCAACGACTCTTCTTCTCATGGCATTTACTATTGATTTTTCATGAGTAGCCATCACTACAGTTGTGCCTATTATATTTATACGTGAAAGCAGCTTCATTATGCCTTCCGATGTGGCAGGGTCAAGGTTTCCCGTAGGCTCATCGGCAAGCAAAATAGGCGGCCTGTTCACGAAAGCTCTTGCGATGCATACTCTTTGCTGTTCTCCGCCTGAAAGCTGATGAGGATAAGAATCCATTTTATTATACAATCCTACCAGTTTTAAAACCTGAGGTACCTGTGCTTTTATTATATAATTGGGTTTGCCGATGACCTCAAGAGCAAAAGCGATATTTTCGAATACGGTTCTGTTCGAAAGAAGTTTATAATCCTGAAAAATGCATCCGATATTTCTTCTAAGTTGAGGAATTCTGCTTGATTTTAGGTTGCACACATTTCTGCCGGATATAAATATCGTGCCATTTGTAACGGATATTTCTTTTATCAGTAATTTTATAAATGTCGACTTGCCTGACCCGCTCGGACCAACCAGAAAAACAAACTCCCCTTTTTTTATGACAAGGTTTATATTCTTTAATGCAGCCGTATCATTTTCATAAATTTTGCTGACATTTCTGAATTCAATCATATTCATTTTATTAAAACCTTGCTCTTGATTACCTCAACAAAGATCACTTTACATATACCGATTTCGACAACTTATATTAACTGATTGGCTATATGGATTTATAAAAAATACTAAAAAGGATATTAGCATAATGAATTTATATAGTCCATATAATTATGTTTTGTTAAAATTATTTGTTTAAAAAAATCATATAATAATAAGTTTATAAGCACATCTACATAAACAAAAATATTCCATCATAAATTTTTCCGCACAAAACTTTTTGCTTTAATCGTTTTTTACGCCGTTTTTAAGATAATCTTTTATAAATATATCTATATCTCCGTTAAGAACGGAATTAACGTCCCCGACTTCCGTATCGGTGCGATGATCTTTTATCATCTGATAAGGTTGCAGGACATAACTTCTGATTTGGCTTCCCCATCCGATATCTTTCTTTTTGCCTCTGATATTGTCTAGTTCCTGCATCTTCTTTTTCAATTCCATCTCAAACAATTTTGATTTTAAAATTTTCATCGCTGTTTCCTTATTCATTATCTGGGATCTCTCATCCTGGCATGAAACCACGATGCCTGTCGGAATATGGGTAACCCTTACTGCCGAATCTGTAACATTTACATGCTGTCCTCCGGCTCCTGCCGACCTGAACGTATCTATCCTTAAATCTTCCTTGTTGATTTCTATCTCGACATCATCTTCAAACAAAGGAATCACATCAACCGCCGCAAACGACGTATGTCTTCTTTTTGAAGAGTCGAAAGGGCTTATTCTTA
>JAQUMQ010000309.1 GCA_028718045.1 Actinomycetota bacterium | reverse complement strand
TTCCAAGCACATAATACATTCCGCACTTTATCTTGCGCTGACATTTTTATGTATTGCGGCATTTTTCGTAATGCTTAAGGCAGAATATCTTGCCGTCGTTCAGATTATGGTGTATATAGGTGCCGTCATTGTCATGATATTATTTGCGCTTATGATGACAAGAATGAAAATAGGAGAGGTTACAAATATCGCAAACAAACAGATCGTAACAGCTGCAATTATTTCGGTTTTTTTATTTTTAACTTTGGGAATCATTGTTTACATGACAAGAAATGGTTTTACGTGGATAAGCTCGGATGAAATTCCTGTTTTATCCGTGAAAGATCTCGGTATGGTATTATTTTCGAAATATGTCCTTCCCTTTGAGATAATATCTCTTTTGATTTTAGGTGCGTTGGTGGGCTCTGTAGTACTGGCAATGAAAGAGAAAGAAAACAAAGAAACTAAAGAGAAAGGAAATCAAAAATAGCCATGGAATTATTTAAAACATTTATCTCAGATTGTGACGTAAAGCTATGGTATTTTTTGGTAATCTCTGCAGTTTTATTTTGCATTGGCATATTCGGAGTTTTAACCAGAAGAAACCTTGTTCAGATTCTTATGTCCATAGAACTTATATTAAATTCGGCAATGATTAATTTTGTTGCATTCTCTGCATATCAGAAACCGGAAAGTCAGTTCGGGACGATATTTGCAATTTTTATAATTATGGTTGCAGCATGTGAGGTTGGGATCGGTCTTGCAATAATTCTTTCCATATACAGGAATAAAAGCACTACCGATGTCTCGAAAATCAATATATTGAAATGGTAATTTCGAATTATTTTTTATTTGTTTATCGGCTTTTTGGTTATTTAAGTTTTATATAATTATATAACAATCTGAATTTCATAAATTGGATTAAAGAAGGTAGGTAGAATTGGAAAAAATTATCTGGATAATACCGGTCTTTCCGGTTTTCGGATTCATTGCCGTGTTCTTTTTTGGCAAAAAATTTCCAAAATTTGCTTGTATTTTTACTACTTTGATCCTAGGCTTATGCGTTGCTTTGTCATTGGCAAGTATTTTTATTGTTGATTTCAAAGGACCTCTTGAAATTATAAAAAACTGGTATGTTTTAGGAAAGTATTCGATAAGCATGGGTTTTGCTGCCGATGGTCTTACCGCCATGATGCTTGCGGTTGTCAGTATAGTATCTTTTCTTGTCCATCTTTATTCCATAGGGTACATGCACAACGATATGAGATTCTGGATGTTTTTCATGTACCTTCAGCTGTTCAGTGCTTCGATGTTCGGACTTATTTTATCGAGTAATTATTTGCAGCTATACATATTCTGGGAGCTTGTAGGTCTTTGCTCGTATCTTTTGATAGGATTCTGGTATGAGAAGAAGTCTGCTTCGGATGCCGCTAAAAAAGCATTTCTTACAACTAAAATAGGTGATATAGGTATGCTTATCGGTATATTTTTCCTTTTCTTTAATTGCGGAAGCGTGGTTTTTGGTGATGTTTTCCGATTCGTGTCAAGCCCTGAGGTATCCAAGGGACTTATCAGCGCATCCGCAATATTGATTTTTTGCGGCGCTGTCGGAAAATCCGCTCAATTTCCTTTGCATGTATGGCTTCCGAACGCAATGGAAGGCCCGACTCCTGTTTCGGCTTTAATTCATGCCGCTACGATGGTAGCTGCAGGTGTTTATCTTGTCGGGAGAAGTTTTCCGTTATTTTCATTGTCTGATACGGCAATGCAGGTTGTTGCAATTGTCGGAGCATTTACGGCAATCTTTTCAGCAACGATAGCTATCACTCAAAATGATATAAAAAAGGTCCTTGCATATTCCACCATAAGCCAGCTTGGATATATGATGTTTGCTCTCGGCATAGGCGCTTATGTTGCAGGAATGTTTCATTTAATGACTCATGCATTTTTTAAAGCATTGTTATTTCTTGGAGCCGGAAGCATCATTCATGCAACAGGAACTCAGGATATAAGGGAAATGGGGGGATTATACAAGAAAATGAAAGTAACGGCAATTACTTTCATAATAGGCACTCTTTCGCTGTCTGGATTTCCTTTGACGGCAGGATTTTTCAGCAAGGATTATATCCTTGGTTTTGCTTATTCGGAAAACAAATTTGCGTTTTTTGCAATAGGAGCAGTTACCGCATTTTGCACGGCTTTTTATATGTTTAGGGTAATATTTATTGTATTTTTCGGGAAACCCAAAAAAGACGGAATCGACATACATGAATCCCCAAAAGTGATGACGATTCCACTTGTCGTACTGGCAATACTTTCAATAATTACGGGTTATTTTGGTGCCTGGTTTGTTCCCGAAAGATTCAGTGTGGATAAATTCATATCGTTTTTTGGTTTCGAAGGCCGGGAACTCATGCATATCGTTCCGATGCTAATATCTGTTTTGATCGGATTGGCCGGTATTTTTACGGCATATATGCTTTATTTCGTAAAACCAATCACGAATAGGAAATTAAACAGATGGGTTTATCCGATTTATAAATTGCTTTACAATAAATATTATATCGATGAAATTTATGGTTTTATGATCATAAAACCCTTGATGAAGTTTGCGTCATTTATCAATAGTTTTGACAGGATGGTAGTTGACGGAGCCGTAAATCTTGTTGGCAGATTAACTATCATATTTTCTAAAGCCATTGATATGTTTGACACTAATGTGGTGGATAAGCTCATAAACCTCGTCGGTAAATTGACGGTTATATTTTCAAATGCGGTGAATGTATTTGATATAAAGGCAGT
>JAQUMQ010000308.1 GCA_028718045.1 Actinomycetota bacterium | reverse complement strand
GGATATGTTCCCGTAAGCGTTGATCAACTTTTACGTCCTTTTATAGTAAGAGGTTCGGGGCAAATTGATAGAGCAAGAAGACTGGCTGATCTATATATAAAGTGGGGGCAGGCATTTAATATACGTGCCGATATTGCATGGGCGCAAATGTGCCATGAAACCGGGTGCCTTGATTTTACCGGTGTCGCGAAACCTGATTGGAATAATTTTGCAGGTGTCGGCATTACCGGTCCCGGTGCAATGGTTACATTTGCGTCTGAAGAATTGGGTATTATTGCTCATTACGCACACCTTGCATGGTATGTATATCCCAACGATATAAACGGATACTGCAATAGAAATTATGATCCAAGGCATATCGGGGCACATAAATTTAACGGAGACAGCTCGCTTAATTGTTTGAATTCAAGATGGGCACCTGCAGCGGATTACGTAAATAAAATAGTATACTTTGCAAATCAAATTTGGGGATGATTTGCATAAGGTCAACAAAACATATAAATAAAAAAATAAAACCGGTTAATAATTTAGCCGGTTTTTTTATGAATATTATTTTCTTATTATACTCTTATGATGGCAAGAAATATCTTCGGGTAAAAAATGGTAAAGAAATACGTTTGGTTACAACAAGAAATATGCCCGGGTACAATAAAAAAACCCTAAGTTATCTTTTACCATAGTCTTGCGACCTTAGGCTACTTAACATCTCAGGGCTTCTCCTTGAATTTCATCGGATTGATTTTGAATTAATTATTCTTATTTTCTTTCGTCTATAAGTTTAATTTCTTCTAAATCTTTCCTCCATTTAAAGAGAATATCAATATATCAAATATATTTATGGTTGTCAATATATTTTCAAAAACTGTTTTATATTTTCAAAAACTTGTCGTTATTTTGCGATATCGACATTCTTATCTTATTCAGGGAAAATGTCAGTCATGAATAAAAAAGAGAAAGTTTATCACACGGCAAAAAAGAAATGGCAAGGCTAAAAGCAACAAAGAGATTGTCGGAGCATGGTATTTTAAAGCTTGACAATGTTAAACTAAATTTTATTCTTAATTATTAATTTATCTTTTTTAAATGATATAATATACAAAAGTTTTTAGAAAGAAAGCCGGATATTTAAGGAATTGATTTTAACTTTTTAAAATCCTGTTTTTGGTTTTATAAATAGATAAATATTCTTTTAGTAGTTAGGAATCTCGATATTAAAAGCAAAGCAATAACTGATTTCAGGAACTTATTTTCTTATCATGAGCTTATATTCAGTCTTACGAAAAAAGAGCTTAAGGTAAAATACAGAGGTTCATTTTTAGGATTTTTCTGGTCGCTCATCAATCCTCTTCTTACGATGATCGTTTATACATTCGTGTTTTCTTTTGTTATGAGACTGGGCGTTAAAGATTATGCAGTTTTTCTGATAAGCGCTCTTCTTTCGTGGAATTTTTTGGCAAATTCGGTGAATTACGGAGCAAACTGTATCGTTGCGAACAGCAACCTTGTAAATAAAATATATTTTCCGAGGGAAATTATTCCGCTGGCTGTCGTATTTGCAAATCTTTTTAATTTCCTTTTGGAGGTTACTGCTTTGTTGATAGTTCTCATTATTATGGGTTATAAGTTTTATATGTTTCTGTACTGGTTTCCCGTATTGGTCATTGCCGAATTTTTCCTTGTTGCTGGTCTTACTTTGCTGGTATCGGCTCTGAATGTGTTCTTCAGAGACTTATCTCATCTCATAAATATAATCATTATGGTATGGTTTTTCGGAACGCCTATTATTTATCCCTTGGATCTGGTGCCGCCCAAGTTTCAGGTAATACTAAGGTTTAATCCGATGACAACTATTACATCGATGTACAGAAATATGTTTTATCATGTAAAATATCAGCAAGGAATGCTTTGGCCTAACTGGTTCATGATAGTTTCAAACATAAGCATCATTCTTTTGATATTTTTTATGGGTTATTTTATATTTAAAAGGCTTGAACCTAAATTTGCTGAGGAGATATAAAATTTTGATGCAAAAAAGCAGCGTCGATTTAAAATCTAATTTTGCAAAAACAAGTTCAACTATTGCCGGACTCAGCTATCGTCAGATTCGGCTGTTGCTTTATTTGTATCTATGTTTTTTATTTGCGTTTATAATTCATATTGACTGAAAGTTTAATTATTTGATATGCCGGAAATCATAAAAAAATCCCAATCGGGAATCATAGCGAACAAAAACGTAAACGTAAGGGATGTGGGCATCAATAATCATGCCGTGGAGATTGCCAATGTCACCAAACGTTACAGAATTCATTACGAAAAAAATCCAAGCCTTAAGGAAACGATAATACACCTTAGAAGGACAAAGTTTATCGAATTCCTTGCTTTGGATGATGTTTCTTTTAACGTTGGCTACGGAGAAACTTTGGGTATCATAGGACCCAACGGTTCAGGAAAAAGCACGATGTTGAAATTGATATCCAGGATTCTGCAACCGACAAAAGGATATGTCAAAGTCAACGGCTCTGTTTCCGCCCTTCTTGAACTTGGCGCGGGGTTTCATCCTGATCTGACCGGACGCGAGAACATTTTTATAAACGCGGCTATTCTTGGCATGAAACGAAAAAATATTGAAAAAAAATTCAATGAAATTGTCGAGTTTTCCGAACTGGATAAATTCATTGACATGCCGGTTAAGAATTATTCATCGGGGATGTATATGAGGCTTGGTTTTTCTGTAGCTATCAATGTTAATCCGGACATATTGCTGGTAGATGAAGTGTTGGCTGTC
>JAQUMQ010000307.1 GCA_028718045.1 Actinomycetota bacterium | reverse complement strand
GTAATTTGTACATTTCCCGTTGCTTCCATATTCCCTTCATAAACGCCGTTTATGGTGGCATCTATGGTTTTAACATCCGCATTTACATAACCAGATTGTTGAATTACGACCTGCCCATCAACAACAAGTTCGCCACAGACTTCGCAATCAATTTCGATTGACTTTGAAATGATTAGCTTTCCTTCAATTTTTGCGGAATCTCCTTTGATGGTCAATAAAGTTTTTTGCTGGTCCGAATCGTAATTTAAGTCAGCATTTCCAGAACCTATGCTCGAAAAAATATTACCTCCCAAACTCATTAATTCCTCCTTGAAATCTGTAAAATATTATAATTGACTTTAGTATAAAATTTTTCCTTTAATTAAGAATATTATAAACTATTTATAAAATATCAGTTAACATAAATATAAATTATTTTATTTCTTTTGTTAAAAAAAATCACATATCAATTTTACACATCATTTTAAATGAACTTCAATGTTTGTATAATACTTACTATATATTAAAAAAAATAGAAAACAGGATTATTATTGATTGAAATAGAACTTTTATAATGCTTTAATATAAAAGACTATTAATCTGAATTATCAAAATTAACATGACAAAAACCATAGACGAAATAAATGAAAAAATAAAAAGTGGAAAAGTGGTAGTTCTTACTGCGGAAGAAATAATTTCCTATGTCGAAGAAAACGGCATAAAAAAAACAGCCTCAGATATTGATGTAGTCACAACAGCAACCTTCAGCCCCATGTGTTCTTCCGGTGCTTTTATCAATTTCGGTCATTCCGATCCGCCTATCAAGATGTCGAAAGTCTGGCTGAACGATGTACCGGCATATGCAGGAATTGCAGCTGTAGATGCATATATAGGTGCTACCGAGCTGTCTGAAACAGAAGGCATGAATTATGGTGGAGCTTATGTCATCGAAGACCTGATTGCAGGAAAAAATATAAAACTTCGTGCCACTGCTTATGGTACGGACTGTTATCCCAGAAAAGAAATAAACACATACATCAATAAAGATACGATTAATCAAGCATATCTTTTTAATCCGAGAAACGTCTATCAGAACTACTCCGTTGCCACCAATTCCTCCCCGAAAACCATATATACCTATATGGGTAAACTGCTGCCTCATTTCGGAAATGCAACATATTCCAGTGCGGGGCAACTAAGTCCGATGCTTAATGATCCGTATTACAGAACAATAGGAATTGGTACGAAAATTTTCTTGGGAGGTACAGTCGGTTTTGTGGCATGGCAAGGAACGCAGCATAACCCGGAAACAGAAAGGCTTCCCAACGGAGTACCTGTGGGCGGAGCCGGTACCCTCGCATTGATAGGAGACTTAAAACAAATGTCCACAAAATTCATTAAAGCAGCGACATTTACCGGTTACGGGATAACGATGTTTGTGGGAGTGGGAATACCCATCCCTGTGATTGATTCCGAAATGGTCGAATATCTTAAAGTAAAAGACGAAGACATATATGCTACCGTATACGATTACTCGGTCCAGAGAAGGAACAAGCCTTCTTATGGCAGGGTAAGCTATAAAGAGCTGAGAAGTGGAAAGATAACTATTCATAAGAGAGAAGTACCAACCGGCTCAATTTCCAGCTATCTAAAGGCAAGAGAAATTGCGCATATTTTAAAAGACCAGATAAAAAACGGCACTTTTACCTTGACGCAACCTGTAGCAAATCTTCCCACAGAGGGTACGGTTAAGGCTTTGGATATAGTGAGCGAGGAGGAACTTTAAATTGGTAACCGAAAAATTAATGCTTATATTTCCTCCAAATATCGTTAAAAAACCTGTGGTTTACCGCATAGTCAAAGATTTTGATCTGGAATTTAATATTTTGCGTGCAGAAATCACTTCAGATCTCGAAGGCAAAATGCTTTTGGAAATAAAAGGCTCCAAGGAAAGAATTAACGAATGCAAAAGCTATCTTGTAAAAGAGGGCGTCGAACTGGAAGAGGCAGCCAAGGGAATTATTCTTGATAAAGATAAGTGCGTAAATTGCGGAATATGCATTTCTTTATGCCTTGGAAAAGCTTTTTATTTAAAGGATAATTATGAGGTTAATTTTGATCAGAACAAATGTATATTATGCGGTTTATGCCTGAATTGCTGTCCCGTAAAAGCCATAAAATCAAAAATATAACATATACCGATATATTCAAAATAATGCTCGATGTAAACATATGCCATTAAACTTCCATTAAACTTATATAAACATGCAAGAACCGACATATAGGCATATAAATTCATGAATATACCATATTATAAATCTATTATATATCGATTGTTTCATATTGCCGTATACCGGTAAAGCTACCGCAGAAAACATACCATGCTAACGGGATATACGGTAACATTATGTTTATGCCGTCAGTATTTTTTACTACATTTCTTCAAACTGGTCTTTTCCTGCACCACATTCGGGACACACCCAATCTTCGGGAAGGTCTTCGAATTTTCTCACCGGCTCTATTCCGTTTTCCGGATCACCAATTTTCGGATCATAAATATATCCACAAACGGTGCATTCCCAATTCTTCATTTTGATTTATCCTTTTCTTAAAATTCATCAAAAAAAGGAGTAAGGGTATTCCGAATTGGACGCCTGCATTATATCTTACTCCTGTTTCTTATTATACCTAATTTTTATAAATTTATAATATAATTTTTTAAAAAATCAGTCCTTTTTTCCCCAGAATTTTTCTGCTTCTTCTTCCATCTCGTCAAGCCTCGTATAATAATCCGGGAACGCATTTAAATGA
>JAQUMQ010000306.1 GCA_028718045.1 Actinomycetota bacterium | reverse complement strand
CATATTCACCTGGACGAATGTCATTTGTAAGCGGCACTCTGGGTAGATTATATAAATTTACGCTATTTACATTTAATACCCCGCCGACATATCTTATGGCTCCGCAATAACCAAGCTGTGGCAAAAGAGAAATAGTTCCTTAAGTCTGCAAGAGTAACAGTTTGATAACCCATGGCTTTCAAAGTTCCGCATAAATAATCAAAGTTTTCATTACCTATCTCCCACCTGCCCACTTTGTTTCAAGGCAGCTTTTTTATATTCATTTTTTGAAATAAAACCGATAAATTTCGCCCGTCGTTGCTTACGCCCAAATCTTTTGGCGCAGTGCTGTATTTGTATTTAAAAACCAAATCGTTAATACCTGATTTTAGCAGCTGTTTCGACACGGTAAATTCAAATCTGCTGAAATCATCCATTTCAGAAAATTCAAATTCGGATACTTTGCTTCCGTTTATGAATATTTCAACTTTTTGTCTTTCTTTTTTGTTGTAAAGCGGACGCGCCGTTATGTCAAATTTAAAATCCATGGTTGAATTATCGATGTCAATAAACATTATCGAAGTGTCGCCGGTTGCCCACGTTCCCACTCCTTTTTCCACGGCGGAAAAACCATAAATATAATATTTTCCGGCAGCCTCATTCCTGAAATCAAAATCGATTTCGTTCTTTTCCCGTAATTTTATTATATTATCGAAAGAAGGGCTGAATATTTTTTCGATCATTATCCTTTGACCTGACGAAATTTTTGGAAAATAATACAATTTTGAAACATCGTCTCTGCCTATAAGCACCTGATTTTCGATACAGCCATCAAGCATTTTTCGTATCGAAGGATCCACATGTTCCTTCGTATATAAAGACTGGTTGGTTAAAACCCATATATTTTTACCGGGATTTTCATTAAGTATATTCACAAAAGACATAAGGCTTCTTATAACTTCCACGCCATAAGTATCATCGATGACTTTGCCTGCTTCGTCATGATATGGTGCCCATGAAACAAGATTGCCCGTCCAGAGCCAGTAATCCACTTTGCCCGTATATGGCGGAGAATTATATATGTCCGTAGTTATGACAATATCGTCTGCATTCATATGCTCGGCGACATACCTGCCTCCTGTGGCTGCATCCCTGTGCAAATTCCAGGAATTGGAAATCGAATACATAACATTAACTTTTTCATTATGTTTTTTATAAGCAATAGCCCATGATTGCTTTAAATCGACTCCGTTTACAAGCAAAACCGATGCTATCACAAAAACACAGGCTATCGATGTGTTAAGAATTTTAACAGATTCTTTTTTTATGATTTTTACAACGAGCCTGCCTACCGATAAGGAAACCAAATAAATCACGTAAGAAAATCCCAAAATAAAAAGTGGCATTAAAAAATAAATGTAGCGCTGCTGTCCGTACATTCTCCCTAGAGATAAAAAAACCGCTATCATTATGAAAGTCAGATAAATCATAAACATGTTAAAAGGCCATGCAACAGGTCCCCACTTGATGATGTTTTCGTTTAGGTATAAGTCTTTGGCATTTAAATTTTTTCTTAACGAAAGAAAAACTATAAAAATGACAAATATGACGATCCCGGCAATAAAAACATAGTACATTTTAGGAAACATCATGTTTATAATTTTAAAATAAAATGGATCCGGAATTTTAAGGTATGCTTTTAGCAAAGCCCTGGCTCCCGTTTCCTGGGTATAAAAACTTCTGCCGACTTTCCAGAAAAAAACCTGATTTACAACCTGGAGTATATATAGGGATATTATTACCGTAAAAGGAATGATTATTTCTTTTGTGAAGAATTTTTTACCTTTATAAAAAATAAGTACGATGAATAAAAATACAAGAGTCATCCCTACTCCGTGCACCAAAGAAGTTAAAACCATAAAAACTGCAGCCAGAATTCTGAAAGGTCTCCTGTCTTTTATGAAACCAAGATAAAAAAATAAAAAAGACAATATAAAGAAAAACTGAAAATCAGAGTAATACCTGGCTTCTCTCGAAAACTGGACATACCACGTGGAAAAGGCAATTAATGACGCACCGAGAAATCCAACGAACTTATTTGCGAGTTCCTTACCCGTAAAATAAGTTGCGATAATCGCTCCGACTCCCGAAAGCACGCTTACAATTCTGAAAGAAAATTCCTTGGCTCCAAATACGAGAACCGGGAGTACCTTTAAGTAATAATCAAATATTCCGTGCCATAAAATATTGCCCGAAGGCAGTTTCGGAAATCCGTACTTTAAAATGCTCACGGTTCCTAAAAAAGTATGGCCGTCGTCTCCCCAAAAAGAAAGATATCCCAAGTTTCTGAATCTTAAAATAAAACCGGCAGCACAGATAATTAAAAGAAATGCAAATGTAAGAGTATTTTTGATATTCTTAAAATAACTCCTGATTTTACCCATTGTCAAAGACACCTTTTATTTAAAAATTTTAAAATTGTAAGATTTGTAATATTTTCTCATATTTTATTCATTATTCAATATAAACCAAGCAATCTTTGGCAAGATAGCCAATCGACAGATATAAAAAATGATGATTTAATGTATAATTAACGATTAAATAATAATTTTAAAAAAATATTTTAACAGGTTGTTTTACCGGTACTTTTCTTGATGCTGGTTTAAAAAATAACCGATGAAAAATAATTATAAAATAACCTTGCTTATTATTTAACAGAAATAAAGTCTGATTTAAAACTATTTTCATAAACCGTAAACATTAAAGAGAGGATCAAAATAACCGCAATGGAGCAAATCGATACCGAAGATACGAATAA
>JAQUMQ010000305.1 GCA_028718045.1 Actinomycetota bacterium | reverse complement strand
AGGTGATTTCCTGCTGCGGCAAACCGTTGGATGAGGTAAGAGAAGTATATACTGGCGAAGGAATAATGATCAACTCCGGAAGTTTCAATGGCTTAAAATCAGATGCAGGCAAAAAAGCAGTGATAGACTTTCTTGTAAAAAATAATATAGGCAACGGTGAGATAAGCTACAAACTAAAAGACTGGTTAATTTCAAGACAAAGATACTGGGGAGCTCCGATTCCTATCGTTTATTGTAAAAAATGCGGCACAGTTCCCGTCCCCGAAAAGGATTTACCCGTTATTTTGCCATACGATGTCGATTTTAAACCGACAGGGCTTTCGCCGCTTTCTTATATGGATGAGTTCGTAAACACGACGTGCCCGGAATGCGGAGGCAGTGCCGTAAGAGAAACGGATACCATGGATACTTTCGTGTGTTCCTCGTGGTATTTCTTGAGATACTGCAGTCCGAATGACGATAAAGAGCCTTTCAGTAAAGAAGATGTAAAATATTGGATGCCCGTTGATCAGTATATCGGCGGAATAGAACATGCCACCATGCATCTTATCTATTCAAGATTTTTTACAAAGGTATTATATGATGCAAATCTTATAGATTTCAAGGAGCCTTTTAAAAGATATTATCCGCATGGTGTCGTAACATTGGGCGGACAAAAAATGTCGAAATCAAAAGGCAACATAGTAAACCCTTCAGAGATTTATAACAAATACGGATCAGACACTTTACGGCTTTATATTTTATTTGTGGGACCTGCTGATTCGATTGTAGACTGGAGCGATAGCGGTGTAGAGGGAGCGCATAGGTTTTTAGGCAGGTTTTGGAGGCTGGTCAATCAAAACATATATAATTTGATGAATAATGGTCATGTAAATCTTGAAAAAGCAGATGATAGCATAAAAACGAAAATTAATGTTTCAGATTTAAATCCGATAGAAAGGGATTATTTCAAAAAACTGCATAAAACCATTAAAAAAGTAACGGAGGATATATTAAGGTTTAACTTCAACACGGCAATAAGTGCAATAATGGAACTTACAAACACAATGTATAAGTATAATGAGGAAGTCAATGCCGAAGATTTGAATTACGATCTTATATATGAAGCTACAGAAAAAGCAATACTTCTTTTTTCACCGATAGCTCCTTTTATATCCGAAGAGTTATGGCATAGATTGGGCAACAAGTCCAGCATACACAATGTTTCCTGGCCCGATCATGAAACCGATATAATAAAAGAGGAAATGGTTGTTATCGTATTTCAGGTAAATGGCAAAATAAGAGATAAAAAAGAATTCGTGATCGATACTGCCGAAAAGGATATCGAAGATTTTGCATTTTCATCGGAAAAAATAAAGAATTATATTGAAGGTAAAAAAATAATAAAGAAAATTTATGTGAAGAATAAGTTGTACAGTATGGTTGTTGCATAAATTTAATGTCGGTTAAAGAAATGATTTTGAAATTTTAAAATATTTTTGAAGCAGCGAGGAGGCATATATGAAGACCAAAAGGACGAAAAGTTTGCCTATTTTAATAATCATATTGTTATTATCGATATCTTCCGCATTTTTTTTACCTGCCTGTATCGGGAAAAAGCCTCCAAGATATACAATCGAATCCGAAACAACCTTAGTGACTCCGGAAGAGACTATTTATGGAAAAACAACTGATTTCGGTAAATCGTCGGCATTGGGCCAAGCTAAAACAATAGTCGTAAGCAGTCAGGGCAAAGTTAAGGTTATGCCAGATACGGTATTGGTCGAAATCGTAGTTTCGACTGAAAGGCCCACAAGCGAGGAAGCAGTCAGCGTCAATTCATCTGAAGCTCAAAACATAATTGCTGCGATAAAATCCATGGGAGAGAACGATGTAAAAATTGAAACCACGGGATATAGTCTTAGGCCTTTGTATAACTATGTTGAAAATAAACCGCCCGTTATATATGGTTTCGATGCGGTAACCACATTGCTTGTTACTACTCAGAAGATAGAAAAAATAGGAAATGTTATTTCGACAGCAGTCGAAGCTGGTGCCAGCGATATTTCTTCGATAAAATATGATTTAAGCGATGAAGTCAAGAAAAATGCAAAAAACGAAGCTTTAACAAAGGCAGTAAAAGACGCAAATAATAAAGCCGATGCCATTTCAGAAGCTATGGCGGTAGATATCGTAGAGATATATTCCGTAAACGAAGCCGGGACTTTTTATCCCGAACCCATTGAGTACAGATCAAGCAATAAATTAAAAGATGCAGTCGAAGCAGGTGTCGGCACTCCGATCATATTGCCTCAAGAGCTTGAAGTAACGGCAGAAATATCTGTTGTTTACATTTTTAAATAAAAAACTTGGTTTCAACAATCAAATAAGTTAATTTTTGTTGCAGATTATGATGTCCGCGGCAATTTCCGGAAATCTCAAGATGAAAATATTTACATATTTTGCATAAAATTGCATAAATTATCCAAAAAATATATAAAATATCCAAAAAAATAGATTGTTTATTCCAGTTCTTTTGAATAACGTTATATCTTGCCGAAGCTACAGTATCAATTTTACCGCAATTCTTTTATTTTAATGCATTTTTTTATCTTTCTTTTAATTCAATAAAACATTTCGTGCTTTATATTCGTTAAACCCAAAAGAAAATTCTTATAATTTTATTATAAATTATAAATCAAGGACCGAGGTGATTTTCATGGATCGACTTAATCAGAAATTCATATTTGAATAAAAGCTTAAATATGTTAATATATAAATATATTTTTATATAAATAATTAACATATCGAATTAATTCGAA
>JAQUMQ010000304.1 GCA_028718045.1 Actinomycetota bacterium | reverse complement strand
CCTTATAGGACCTGCTAATGAAAATGATGGGACATTAAATTTGTTCGGGGCTTTGAGAACTTCAATGGCAACTTGCGGATATGAAAATATAAAGGAGTTCCAAAAAGCGGAAGTTATGATTGCTCCCGCAATAAAAACTGAAGGCAAGGTTGAGCAAAGAGCTCAAAAAGTGGGGATGGGTTAAGGCAGGTTTTAGAAGCTCGCAATAACTGCTTTAGTTGAATTTATAAAATTTTGATTGAATTTATAAAATAAATTGATTTGGAAAAAATATGGAAAATATAATTGTTCTTGACTTTGGGGGACAATACAGTCAATTGATTGCCAGACGTATAAGAGAGCTTCGGGTTTTCAGCGAACTTGTTTCCTATGATACTCCCATCGAAAAAATTAAGGCAAAAAAACCAAAAGGTATAATACTTTCCGGTTCGCCATACAGCATTACTGCAAAAGAAAGAGATTGCATTATTAATAAGGAATTGTTTGATCTTGATATACCTATACTTGGCATATGCTATGGAATGCAACTTATAGCCCATATATTAAATGGAAAAGTAACCGATGTCGGGACCAATGAATATGGGAAAACAAAAATCAATATCGATACAAGCTCACTTTTATTTGACGGACTTCAATCTGTCGAGACCTGCTGGATGAGCCACAGGGACAGTGTTTGTTTGTTACCTCCTTTTTTCAGAACAATAGCTTCCACATCAAATTTACCTATTGCCGGAATCGAAGAGCCCTTTAAGAAGATTTACGGTATTCAATTCCATCCAGAAGTAATTCATACTCCTTCGGGAATGGATATTTTAAAGAATTTCTTATTCAAGATTTGCAAATGCTCTCCGACCTGGACGATGGTTTCCATAATCGAAAAAGAAGTGTGCGACATTAAAGAAAAATCGTCCGGCGGAAAAGTGATATGTGCGCTAAGCGGTGGCGTCGATTCTTCGGTAGCAGCTATACTTGTAAATAAAGCTGTGGGCGAAAGACTGACATGCATTTTTGTCGATCATGGAATGCTTAGAAAAGGGGAAGCAGAACAGGTCGAGAAAACATTTAAGGATAATTTCAAAATCAATCTTGTTATGATAAGGGCTCAGGAAAGATTTCTTTCAAAGCTTAAAGGTGTTATAGATCCTGAACAAAAAAGAAAAATAATAGGGACTGAATTTATAAGAATATTCGAAGAGGAAGCAAAAAAAATAAAAGATGCCAATTATCTGGTTCAAGGGACCTTATATTCCGATGTTATCGAAAGCGGTACAAAAAATGCAGCAAAAATAAAGTCTCACCATAATGTAGGCGGACTCCCTGATGATATGCAGCTTAAGTTGATCGAACCTTTAAGGATGCTTTTTAAGGATGAGGTAAGAGTGCTTGGAATAGAGCTTGGTTTGCCAGAAGAAATTGTTTTAAGACAACCATTTCCGGGACCTGGGCTTGCAATAAGAATCATAGGCGAAGTCACAAGAAAAAGACTTGAAATACTAAAGAAAGCTGATTCAATAGTAGTGGAAGAAATAAAAAGAGCCGGGCTTTATAATAAAATATGGCAGTCATTTGCTATATTGCCGGCTATAAAAAGCGTCGGAGTCATGGGTGACGAAAGAACATATGAGTATCCCATTGTTGTAAGAGCTGTGTCAAGCGAGGATGCAATGACAGCTGACTGGGTCAGGCTTCCTTATAAAGTTCTGGAAAAGCTTTCGAGCAGAATCATAAATGAAGTCGAAGGAGTAAACAGGGTCGTTTATGACGTAAGCTCAAAACCACCCAGTACCATAGAGTGGGAATAGAATTAATAAGCTTAAACAGATCATTTGAACAGTGCATGTAATTTTAAGAAATAATTTTTTTTAATACCGATACAGAAATTATAATATAAAAAGCTTTGTATAAATATTTGGTTATGCATATTTGATACCAAGCAAAAAAAAGAGGGAGCAAATCATGGATCCTGATTATGATAAGAAAATTTCAAAATACAGGGACGAAATCAACAGAATAGATAAAGGCATCGTTGAATATTTAAATGAAAGGGCAAAGGTCGTTCTTGCAATAAAGAAACTCAAGAAAAAAAATAACCTGCCTTTGTATGACGCAAGAAGGGAGGAAGAGCTGCTGAATAATATTACAAAATATAATAAAGGACCATTATATAATGATAATATTATTCAGATTTTTGAAAGCATTTTAAGAAATGTGCAAATCCTTGAGAGGGGAGAAGAACTCTAAGGCAAGTCAATATTTAGAAAATATTATCAGGATTTATATATCATGAATATTAATAACAAAAGCAAAAAACAGACTTTTTTAAAAGAAGACAAGATAAATTTTGTTAAAAATAAAGACGAAAAACTAATCAGGGAAGGTTACGTAACGGTTATCGCAGGACCTTGTGCCATAGAAAGCGTCGGGCAGCTTGATGCCATTGCGCAAATAGTAAAAAAATCCGGTTTAAGCTTTCTAAGAGCAGGAGCATACAAACCAAGAACATCTCCATACAGCTTCCAGGGGCTCGAACATAAAGGTCTTGAAATATTAAAAGAAATCGGAGATAAGTATGGTCTTTACACGACGACAGAAGTAACCGATGCCGAAACCGTAGAGGAAGTTGCAAAATATGTCGATATACTTCAGATCGGCACAAGAAACATGTCTAATTTCGCTCTGCTTAAAAAAGTAGGAGCAGTCGCAAACAAATTGAACAAAAAAGTAATATTAAAAAGGGGATGGGCTGCAACCATAAAGGAATGGCTTTTGGCAGTGGAATATATAACTTCGAAAGGCGATGCGGAAGTTAT
>JAQUMQ010000303.1 GCA_028718045.1 Actinomycetota bacterium | reverse complement strand
ATCATAAAACCCCCTGTTTTTTGTTTTACGTGTTAAATTATCGCTAATTTCATCGTTGGGTTTTTGACTTTCTTATTTAATATGTAAAAAATTGTTTCTTGAAATTTCAGGTAATTTGTGGTTTATTAACAGTTTATTGTTTTTTGAATTTTAATTTGCTTTAAAATTAGAACTTAAAATCCGGAAATTGAATTAATGCAAGGTTTAATAGATTTAGCGCAAAAATATTTTTCAATTCAAACCATTAGGGAAGTTCTTCCCTTTCTCTTAAAAGGTGCTTTGTGGACAATAATATTTTCAGCTTCTTCTGAAGCAATCGGGGTTATATTAGGTCTTGTTACTTCGGTTATTCGTGTTACAAAAATAAAAGTACTTAGCCAGCTGGCCGTTGTTTATGTCGATTTTTTTAGGGGCACGCCGTTGCTGATGCAGATTATTTTTACTTATTACGCATTGCCCTATATCGGCATAAATCTTCCTGCTCCTGTCGCGGGGATTGTGGCATTATCGATAAACAGCGGGGCATATGTATCGGAAATATTCAGAGCGGGTATTGAGTCTATAGACAAAGGCCAAGTTGAGGCGGCACGATCTCTTGGTTTGTCCTATATGGGTGCGATGAGGTATGTAATAATACCTCAAACCATCAAAAGGATTCTGCCTCCGTTAACCAATGAGTTTGTTGCTTTAATCAAAGACTCGTCCTTACTTTCGGTAATCGCTATTTCGGAACTTATGAGAACGTCAAAAGAGATGATGACATGGAAGCTGAATCCTTCTTCTTTGACTGCCGCTGCGATACTTTATTTAATTATTACGATTCCTCTTACAAGGCTTGTAAACAACCTCGAAGGCAAACTTAAAAAAAGTGAGATTTAAATGATTAAAATAATTGATTTACATAAAAAATTCGGACATATTCATGTGCTTAAGGGTGTCAATCTCGAGGTTAGCAAAGGGGACGTGCTTGTTATAATTGGACCAAGCGGCTCGGGGAAAAGCACTCTTCTAAGAAGCATAAACTTATTGGAAAAACCTACGTCAGGCCATATTTACCTTGACGGAATGGAAATAACCGCAAAGAAAGTAAACGAGAATAAGATAAGGCAAAGAGTCGGAATGGTTTTTCAGAGCTTCAACCTTTTTCCGCACATGACCGTTTTGGGAAACGTGACTCTTGCTTTAATAAAAGTTTTGGGGATGAATCAAAAAAATGCCAAAAAAATAGGAACGGATTTGCTTGTAAGGGTTGGATTAAAAGATAAAATTAACGTTTATCCCAATCAGTTATCCGGGGGACAAAAACAAAGGGTGGCAATCGCAAGAGCTCTTGCTATGAATCCCGAAGCTATGCTTTTTGATGAGGTAACTTCCGCACTTGATCCGGAACTCGTTAAAGAAGTACTCGATGTGATGAAAGATCTTGCAAAAAGCGGAATGACCATGCTTGTCGTAACTCATGAGATGGGATTTGCAAAGGAAGTAGGCACACATGTAATATTTATGGATGATGGGCTTATACTTGAAGAAGGTATTGCGGCAGATATTTTTGAAAATCCCAAGCATCCTAGAACAAAAGCTTTTCTTGATGCGGTACTGCATTGACTTTCGTGTTTTGCTTTATGAATTGACCATAAGACTTTTATCGGAAAGTCAAATCATTATAATTTCTTCACCTTACTATTCATATAATTTATACTGTATATGTGAAAAATTTTAAAAAAATATTCATATCAACCTTAATAATTTCTTTTGCCGTTTCCTTGATGTCATGCAAACCTGACGTAGACGACACAGGTGTTAATACTTTAAAACAGGATATTATCGATAGCGGTATTAAATCATCGGAAGGTTCCGATGATGTCGTCATTAACGATCCTAAAGCTAACCAGATATCGATATTAAAGATTACGGGTCAGGCGATAGATCTTAAAGTCACCGGAGATTATCTGTATTTAACAAATGATCTCGGTTATCTGTATGTTGTGGATATCAAGGATAAGAAAAATCCCGAAGTCGTAGGAAAGTGTTCCGGAATCGATGCTGCAAATATCGTTTTTATAGAAGACGAATATGTTTTTGTATCGTATTCCAAATATGACGTTAAAAGTTCTGAGCTCAAAGTCGATTACGGATTCAAAATAATAGATATAAAAGACAAGAAAAATCCCAAGGTTATAGGTGATTGGCAAAAACAAAGCATAGGAACGGATAGGTCGGTTCACGGCATGTACGTAAAAGATAATCATGCATTTCTTACCGTTGTTTCTTTGAAGGAAAAGAAAAGTACAAGCACCTTTCAGGTAGTCGACATAAGCAAAAAGAGCAAACCTGTTTCCGAAGGCTCGTTTGATATCGACGGATCTGCAAATGCCGTTTGGGCAGAGGATGATTATGCTTTTATGGATTTGATAGTTTATGAGTCTGCCGCAGGCGACTTAACCAAGGATTTGAAGGATTTAAAAAGTAAAAGTTATGTAATTGCCATAGATATCAAGAATAAAAAAAATCCAAGAATTACGGGCAGATGTGAAGTTGCTACGGAATCATGGGGGTTGGTTGTCGACAAGGACAATGCTTATATTTCAAGCAATAATTATGACTATCAGGCTGAAAAATATCATGACAGTTTTTTACAGATAGTAAGCATGAATGATAAAGCCAATCCTGTCTTGCTGGGAGAATGTAAAATAAAAGGCGGAGCATGGGAAATTGATTTCAAGAATGATTATTTGTTTGTTTCCGACCTTGAAGGCGGATTTAGCATAATAGATGTCAAAGATAAGACAAATCCTAAAATAATTGATTATTTGA
>JAQUMQ010000302.1 GCA_028718045.1 Actinomycetota bacterium | reverse complement strand
CAATTCCAACAGTTTTATTCATATCAGGATGACCCTGAAGGGGAGAATTAATTTCCCTGAGTTTCCATAACAGTTCCCTGTCAAAATATCCCCTTCTGGACAGAGCTGCATACCATATAGGGCAGGTATGTCCTTTGGAAAGTATAAATCTGTCTCTATCCTCCCAGCGTGGATTGGCAGGGTCTATATTCATAATTTTAAAATACAGCGAAGTAACGATATCCGCTGCAGATAGCGATCCTCCGGGATGACCAGATTTGGCAATATGAATCATCTTAAGCGCATCGCAACGCAGATCTTTTGATATGTTTTCCAAGTCTTTGACGTTAAGATTTATAGATTTATGTATATTGTGTGATTTTTCACCCGCATTGTACCACTTTTAACTAATTTTTTTCACCCCAAGTGTACCACTTAAGTGATATTTGTTTCACCCTCATTGTACCACCCCATAAGATATATAATGCTTCCTGTCATCTAAAAAAGATCAGGAGGCAAAGATATGGTTTATCGGGAGGTAAACATGATAGAAATCAAAGAAATACTTTTAAGGATAGTATCCAAGAGTTCAATTAGAAATATTAGTGACTACCTTGGTATTCACAGGAAAACAATAAAAAACTACGTAATGCTTGCAAAAAAATTTGGATTTGACCCATATAAGGATTCAAAAGACATGATAACTGATAAGCTTATCTGTAATATCAAATCCTCTGCCAGTGTCTCTAAAGATAAGTATCTGATACCAAGAAATGAGCTACTTGCTCCACATAAGGAAAAAATAGAACAATATCTAAAATCCGGACTTAAGGGCTCTAAAATAATTATCCTGCTTGCAAGGTCCGGTATTACTGTAACAAAATCCTCATTTTACAGATTTTTAAGAAATTCGTGTGAAAGCTACAAAGACAAAAATATTACGGTAAGGCTTCCCGAAACAGAACCCGGTCAGTATGCTCAGGCTGACTTTGGAAGACTGGGAAAGATCTGGGACAAGGCTGCAAACAAATTAAGAGTTGCCTGGGCCCTTGTCATTACTCTCTGCTATTCCCGCCATATGTTTATCTATGTTACATTTAAACAGGATATGGCTGCCGTAATAAATGGATTTGAAGCATCTTGGGCATATTTTGGCGGCATCAGCCAGTTAGTGATAGTGGACAATTTAAAAGCTGTTATAGATAAATCCGACAGATGCAATCCCAAAATTAACAAAACATTTTTAGAATATGCGCAGTATAGGCAATTTATCCCAGATCCCTGTAATACAGCTCATCCCAGGGGAAAACCAATCATTGAAAGAAATGTACCATATGTAAGAGATAATTTCTTTGCAGGTGAGACCTTTCTTGATATAAACGATTGTCAAGAAAAAGCTACTTCCTGGTGCAGCCATACTGCAGGAAAGAGAATTCATGGAAGTACCGGATGTGTTCCAATTATTGTATTTGAAGAAACTGAAAAAGATAAATTAATTGCGTATAGCTATGACAGATACGATATTGCCATCTGGGCAGTTTGCAAAGTTCATCCTGATCATCATATACGTTTTAAAAACAGCCTCTATAGTTTGCCTACTAAATATATCGGTAAATCTGTTGAAGTAATTACCCATGGTACAGGCTTAGAAGCGCTCAAAAGATACTGAGGCTTTCTGATAAATACGGTGCTCAGAGAACAAGTGATGCACTTAAAAAAGCAAAGCACTACGAAATTAATGACATGAGAAGAATTGAAAATATATTAAAAAATAATGTAGAAAACATCCGTGATGAAAAAGAGGTTATGCTGGGAAGCGGGGTTCAGCTTCGTTTCATCCGTGAAATCTTATCATTTAATCATTACAAAAAATAAATAAGGAGAAGAAATGATTATTTCAAAAGAATTAAAAGATGCAATGATTTATTTAAGACTTGCAGGAATACTTGCAACACTTGAAGAAAGAATATCCTATGCAAATTCAAAAAAGATTACAATCACAGAATTTCTTGAGATGATATTTTATGATGAGCTTGAAAAAAGACAAACAAGGCTTCTTAACACTAAGATGAAAAAAGCAGGAGTTGACGCTAACTTGAGTAGCTTTAGCTGGGATACAACCACAGTCTATGACCGGGATCTGGTTAAAAATCTGTTTAATTTAAATTTTATAGAGTCCCATGCTTCAGTTCTTGTTTTTGGACCGACCGGAGCAGGCAAAACATTTTTAGCTAAGCATCTAGCATTTTCTGCACTTAAAGCAGGGCACTCAGTTATTTTTGCAAGAGCTGATAAAATGTTTAGGCACTTAAAGCTTGCACTTGTTGATGGAAGCCATGACAGAACTATCGGTACATATTTAAGAGCTGATTTGCTGGTAATTGATGACTATGGGGTAAAAGAACTAACAAGAGAGGAGGCAAATGATATTTATGAAATAATACTTGAAAGATATGAGAGAAAATCAACTATTGTAACAAGTGCAAGATCACCTGAGGAATGGCAAGCATTATTTCCCGATCCGATACTTGGAAATTCCATGCTCGACAGGTTGTGTCATTCATCATATCAAATACTTATGGAAGGAGAATCCCTTAGAAAACTAAATAGACCAATTTAAAAAAAGAATATAATACTAACTAAGAATTTGGGGGCGGTACAATGCTAGTGAAACACTGGTACAATGTGGGTGAAAAATGACAAAAATAATAATACGTTGAAATAGTAGCTTATATAAAACTATAAATATTGCTATTTTACGTCATAGATTATATTATCTGGATCATGTTAATAGAAACCAAAAAATTAAAAAACGGATTCGAGCTGCCTATATTTG
>JAQUMQ010000301.1 GCA_028718045.1 Actinomycetota bacterium | reverse complement strand
ATCTCGGACTTACGTCTTTTATTTTCACAAGCATAGTAAAATATGATCTTAAGGAAATCTTTAATGCAGGGATCGTAAAAACAATCTATACTACATTTGCAATTTTTATTGCCATCGTCTTTTTCAGTGTTTGTTTTTTGAGAATCAGAAAAAAAACGAAAGGTGCCATGGCAATATCCAGCTTCAGATGCAATATGGCATTTGTTGGCATACCCATCGTAATTGCTGCATTCGGAGATATTGCAGCTGCTAAGTCAAGTATAATAATCGGATTTATGACCCCCGTTAATATAATTTTTGCGATAATTTTTTTAAAAATTTTAGGCGGAGAAGAAAAAAAGAAGAGCTATGGAAAATTATTTATAGACTTCATAAAAGATCCTCTTTTAATAACGTCTATTTTAGGAATACTGGTGTCTTATTTTAGGATATCAATCCCAAAACCGGTAATGGATCTGCTTAGCATCATGGCGGGACTGGCAGTTCCGCTTGCTCTTTTAACTATCGGAGCTTCATTTCAGGTTTCACATTTCAGGCAAAATTTAAGATATTTGATATCCGCATCAGCGCTAAAACTTATCGTAGAACCCATAATTGCTTTTTTGATAGGTAATTACGTTTTTAATATCGGCGCAATAGATACAACCGTTACTGTAATATTATTTGCAATGCCTCTGGCTGTTGCGGCTTATATTATGGGAAAAGAATATGACTCAGATTCCGACTTCATTTCTTCTTCTTTGATCTTATCGACGATTTCCTCGGCATTTACTCTGACTTTCTGGCTCTTTTTCCTTAAAATTATCTTCAAATCCGGTTGATCAAATATACTTTATATGGAGCCTTTATTCCAATTTTTTATAATTTAACTATAATACTAACTTGATTAGGTTTTATTGTTTTTGGTTTATCAAAAAAGTTTAAAAATGTCAGAAAAGAAAAAAATGTCCGAAAAGAAGATAAAAGTTTTAAATATCGTACCTACTCCGTTTTTTGCAGACCGTGGCTGTCATATGAGAATACTCGGAGAAATGAAGGCGCTTGAAAAATACGGGTATCAGAATATCATCTGCACCTATCATAATGGCAGGGATCTTGAAGGGCTTGATATAAGAAGAATCATTAATATTCCATGGTATAAAAAACTTGAGGCAGGTCCTTCCTGGCATAAGTTTTATATAGATTTTCTGCTGTTTTTCAAGGCGGCAGCAATTTATATAAAAGAGAAGCCAGATATAATATATGGCCATCTGCATGAGGGTGCTTTTGTGGGAGGTCTTTTAAAATATCTCATTACTTTCGGCAGGACTCCTCTTGTTTTCGATGTCCAGGGAAGTTTAACTTCGGAACTCGGCACCTTCAACTGGCTGAGGAGCAAACCAATTAAATGGTTTTTTCACAATTTCGAAAAATTCATATGTAAGATGCCGGATTTTTTTATATGCAGCTCTTTGTCAAATGGCGAAATAATAAAAAACAGATTTCATATAAAAACAGAGAAAGTAAAAGTAGTGATAGATGGCGTTCATACGGACTTTTTTAACAAGCCACCTAAAAAAGGATTCAAAAGCGATCTTGGCATTCCCGAAAATGCACCTCTTATAATTTTTACCGGAGCATTGCTGGCTGCAAAAGGCATATCAAATCTTGTCGATGCAATACCAATGATTTTAAATAAAAGAGACGACGTACATTTTCTCATAGTCGGATACCCGGTAGAGGAAACACAAAAAAAGATAAAAGAACTTGGTGTCGAAAAGAATGTTCATATGACAGGAATGGTCGATTATTTCGATTTGCCCGACTACTTGCTTATAAGTGATATAGCAGTTGAACCAAAAGTTGACAAAGCTGGAGAGGCAAGCGGGAAGGTTATAAACTATATGGGTGCAGGGCTTCCGGTCGTTTGTTTTGATTCGCAAAATAACCGAAGATTTTTGGCGGATGGAGGGATTTATGCTCCTGATGATAAAGTAGAAAATCTTGCAGATAAAATACTATGGGCAGTAAATAATCCGAAGGAAGCCAAAAAGCTTGGCGACATGAACAAAAGAAGGGTTGAAGAAGCATTCTCCTGGAATAATAGCATAAAAGATACTGTCGAAGCTTTTCAAAAACTGACCGTAAAGAATTAACTAAGGAAATTAAACATAGAAATAAAAAAAACAACGTATAAAGCTATTTCAGCTCGGTTCTAACTATTCATATAACGCTTAAGTTCATTATAAAAATTCTCACGAGTGCCAGCAAGAATAACAACAACAGTTTTGTCATTTTCTTCTATGACAGTGTACGCAATTTCATAATTCGTCTTGTTGTAAAAAAAATCGCAGCAATAAATATTTGAAAGGTTGCCTGTTTTTGGTTTGCCTGTATATGGATTTTTTGCATTATACTGTCAAGAATTTCGTGTTATAGCGTCAATAGTTTTTCGAAATGCCAATTTTAGAGGTTTTTCTTTAATCCTTTTAAGAAAATTTGCGGCAGCAGGCAAAATAATCAGTTTATACATTATTTATCCTTGCTGCTAAAAACATCATTGTATGTGAAAAACGGTACTTTTCCTTCAACAGCAAGATGAGCTTCCTTAAGCAAACTTTCCACGGCAGGAGCGATATTTTGACGAGCTTTCTTGAATTTAGCAAGAAGCTCATAGCCTGAAAATCCTTGCGATATTAAATCAGCTAAGATTTGTTCGTCAAACTCCCCGATGTTTTCATGCACGGGACGTATAACGATAGCATTATTATAGAGGTAACAATCCACTTCTTTATCGATTCCAATGCTATTAAAAAATTCAATTGGGATAGTTATTTGACTTTTTTG
>JAQUMQ010000300.1 GCA_028718045.1 Actinomycetota bacterium | reverse complement strand
AATAATTGAAATGAATTATAAAAACAATCCTATAATATGGGCAAAAGAAAAATATCCATCTCAAAATGTTAATGAACTTATCAAGGTTTATTTTGACTATGAAAATGAATTAAATACCCAAATTTATCTTAATGAAGCATTGATTGACGAACTTGTTTTCCAGGTTTATCAATTAACTGAAGAAGATAAAAAGATGATCTTGGCAAAAGAAGGTATTCCTGTTGGGAGTTTTCCATTATTAGACAATTATGATGATATCAATAGTCAGTTTCTGCCAGAAGTTAATGATTATATCAAGAATTTAGAGATAAAGCACTTAGGAAATAAGGAAGAATCGGAAATAAAAAGTAAAACATTAAAAATGTATCAGGAAAACTATACTTTGGAAGGAATCTGTAAAGAATTACATATTAATCCTATTAGCATATCAAAAATCATTCAAAAGCATCAGGTTTTACCGCAAAAGCGTTGCCAGGAAATTGTGCAGGATCTGCTATTTGATATGGTAAGGGAAATACTCGAAGAAGATAAAGATGGTATTATACCTTTGGTCAAATTCAGCGGAGAAGATACCCTGCAGGATCTCCTTTATCGGAAAATGACTGAAAAAGGATTTAGCCATGCCCAGGTTGAACAGCTGAAAAATATCCTGGGGACCGATTATGAAAATTATCTGGAAAAATATTTTTTCCGTGATTTGTCAGACCGATTGAACTTATTTATGTATCTGCCTAAAACTCCTTTTATCTGGCATTTGACCAGTGGCGAGAATCAGGGATTTGAAGCTTATATCTCCATTTATAAATGGAATAAAGATAAACTCTATCGATTAAAATCAGTTTATGTTGAAAAACGGGAATCATCTTTAAAAAATAGACTTTCGGATTTATCTGGAAATGAAGAAGAATTAGAACTGAAATATCAAAAAGAAAAGGAACTAATTCAGAAACAATTAGCTGAAATTAAAGATTTTAAAAAGAAGATTGATGAAATCTTAATGACTGATTATGACCCCAAGCTTGATGATGGAGTTGGTAAAAATATAGCTCCTTTACAGGAAAAAGGATTATTAAAATATGAAGTTTTAAAGAAAAAAGAATTACAAAAATACTTGCATGCCGACTGGTAAATAAGGGAAAGTTTTTATGTTAGAGGAATGGTTTTTAGAAGAAGTTAAAAATAAAGTTCAATTTACTGATCGCCTGGTTATTATTGACGAGAGCGGAAAAGCAGGTTTTTTATTTTATACTCTTAAAACAGTAAGAGTAAGTAAGATTTTTCATATTGCAGACGAGATTGAAGAATTAAACGCTAAATATGAAATTGAAAAAAATTATTCAGGTGAAAAAGTATTGATTATCACTAACAGACCATTAGATAAATTGAAATTTATCCGCGAGTATGCCGAAACCGGAGATTATTTTATCATTAAGAGCCTGGATCGCTTTATCTGGCAGATGGTAAAAGAAAAAATAAATTATGATTTACAGGAAATTCCTGAAAAAATAATTGCATTAGGTAAATTGAGTGTTGGGAAAGGAAAAGAATTCTGGGATCGAATTAAAACAAGAGGCAATGTATTTACTGAAGAAGATATTTTAGCATTCCTGGCTGAACCTGAAAAACATTTTAAATCATTCGAAAAAGAAGTGCAAGGATTATTTATTGATTTTATGTCAGAATTCACTCCCTATTCTTTGAAACACAAGTCACCAGTTACTGTAGCCAAGGAAATTACTGCTGCAATCTTTGCAAACCTGCTTGATAAAAACCATACTCATATCACTTTTTTGGATAACATCTATAAAAAATGGATTGATTCTAAAAAATATGAACAGAAATTATATCAATATTTGGAAGGGTACCAGCTGCCTGAAGATTTAAATATTTGGTCTGTTCCTATGGATCATCCTTTTATGCAGATTGATAAATTATGGCTTAAAGAATTAACAAACAACTTTGATAATAAACAATGGATTGTAGAAAAGATAGAGACCTTACAAAACAGAGCTGAACAACCAATTACTGATATGATTGGCACAGGTTACTGGAAAGATATTGTCGTTCTTTTTGGTTACAAATTAAGTGAGCTGAACCGGATTCAAAATTTAGATGATGCGGCTAAATACTATAAAGACTCATTTTCTAAAATTGATCAGTCCATGCGCCATATTTTTACTTTCTTTCTAAATGAAAGAGATATACTTCAGCCATTTCAGGACTACTACCGAAATTTAGCCCAGAATTATTTAGAAAAATGGTTTACTTATTTTAAAGAACAATATCAAGAGAACCAAACCGGATTGCTTAAAAAAATAGTGACAGAAGATAAACCGCCACTGGCAATTATTGTTGGTGACGCTGTTTCTTATGAGGTTGCAAAAGAAATTTATCAGAAGATGAAAGATTATTTCAGAAGTGAATATATTTTTACTATTGATGTGGTTTGTGGGGACTTCCCTTCTGTAACAGACAATAATATGAGCCGACTATTTAGTGGATCTTATAAAGTATATGATGACCGTCAGCAAAGACAAGAAGCGCTGCAGGAAGAAATAAAGAAAGAGATTAAATTTCATGATTTAAACAACTTATCCATTAGCCATACTGTTAATGATTATTCAATATTTTATATGAGCGACATGGATGAGATCTCTGAAAAAGAAGGACAAAATGCCTTAAAGTATTATGATATGATTATAAAGAGTCTTTTGGAAAATATTAATTGTTTATTTAAATGTGGCTACAAAAAGGTGATTTTGGTAAGTGACCATGGTTTTGTTTTAACAGGTCTTTTAGACGAATCAGATAAAATTAGCTTTGACCTTGA
>JAQUMQ010000299.1 GCA_028718045.1 Actinomycetota bacterium | reverse complement strand
TTTAAAGATCATAAATGATGCATACGGACATGAAGCTGGCGATATATTGCTTAAGAAAATAGCTGCCATATTAAAAAACTGTTTCAGAAAAAATGATATTATTGCAAGATGGGGTGGAGACGAGTTTGTCATAATATTGCCCAAAACAACCACCGAAAATGCAAACGAGATAATTGATAGAATAAAGAAAAGCTGTATCGAAAACAGTTTGGAATTAATGCCTCTTAGTATTTCCATGGGTATTGCTACCAAGACAGATGCCTTGCAGGAAATCAAGGAAATAATGAGAAAAGCCGAAGATAATATGTACAAGAACAAACTTTTCGAAAAGCAGGGCATTCAAAACTCGATTATTTCTTCCCTTGAAAAAACTTTGGATGAAAAAAATTATGAAACAGAAAAACATATTCAACGAATCAAGAATATAACTTTAAAATTAGGCAGTTTATTAAAATTGCCGGAAAATAAAATTGACGATCTGACTTTGCTTGCCACTCTTCATGATATCGGGAAGATAGCAATAGCTGATAATATTTTATCAAAGCCCGGAAAGCTTACAACGGATGAATGGGATCTGATAAAAAAACATCCTGAAGTCGGGTATCGAATTGTCGAATCTTCTCCCGAGCTTGCTATTATTGCCGATGATATTCTTTCCCACCACGAATGGTGGAACGGACGCGGCTATCCAAGGGGCTTAAAAGGCGAAGAAATTCCTTTACTTTCGCGGATAATAGCAGTTGTCGATGCATATGATGCAATGATAAATGATAAACCCTACAGGAAAGCCATGACAAAAGACGAAGCTATAGAAGAATTAAAACGCTGCTCGGGTACACAGTTTGATCCTAACATAATTGATCAATTTATTAAAATGCTTTCTTCTTGAAATTGACAAAAAATTTTTTGTCAACGAAATTGTATTTTTAAAATTGTGTTTGGAAAAATTGTATGTATCTGCCTGGGTAAAAATTTGTCAGTCTGGTTCGGCATGGATTGTAAGGTCATCGATGTTTTTAAATGTTGCTTTTAAAAGGTTTTCCATCTCGGTTGTTTTTAAATGAACCTGGCTGATGTCGAAATTTTTATCCAGCCGGCAGTGAAACGAAATATTGTATCTGTCATCTTTTATAAGTACTGCAAACTTATGGCAGGTTTTGATATCAATGCAATCTTTGATATTTTCTTTAATCTGTTCTATCAGCTTATTGGATTTTTCCGTAACATCTTGCCATTCTTCCGGATGATTTTCAACTTCTATATGAATATAAATACAGTTTAAATCACTTGAAATATTTCTGATTTTGTTTTCAATTTTTTTTGTAATCAGTTCTGCTTCTGCGAGTTTTATTTCTTTTATCAATTCAATGTGTAAAGTTATATTGAATTTTTCATTAACATTGTTAAGAGAGATATTGTGTATATCCTTGACTTTTGGTTCATTTAGCACGATCTCTTTTATAATTTCCTCTATGTTTGATTCAAAAAAAGCGGATTTTGTTTCAATCATTATTTCAGCATCAGGAATTTTTTCGCCCAATTTGTTTTTTATTTGTTCCTTTATGGATTCTGCTTGTGACAGATGGAGGCTTCCTTTAAGAGAAAGATTTATGTTTATGAAATGAATATTTCCCACTTCCTGAATTTTAATTTGATTTATCTTTTTTATTTCATCGAAACCTTCCAATATTTTTTCAACGATTTCCGTTATTTCTAAAGGGATAAATCCAAGTAAATCTTTTATAGTTTTTATAAATAGTCTTATGCTGAAGGTAAGAATTATTGCGGATACAATTATGGAGGCTATCGGGTCTGCGATACTTAAACCAAATTTTACAAAAGCAAGCCCTAAAATAACTATTATCGAACTTATGATATCTCCGGTATAATTGATTAAGTCTGCTTTAAATGCGATGGAATTATATTTATTGGCGATTTTTCTTATATAAAGCACCCTTATCATATTTATTATTATAGAAAAGACAAGAACCATAAAGATATATATATTCAAATTCAGGATATAATCTTTGGTTATCATACGAACTATCGATTTGTATATTATAAAAAAACACAAAAACATTACTATAAGGGTTTCAAAAAAAGCTGAAAAGTTCTCATATTTGCCGTGGCCGTAAGGGTGGTCTTTATCGGGAGGCCTTATCGAGATTCTTATTGCAAAGAAGGTAATAAGAACTGTTACGATATCAAGTGTGTTGTTAAGTGCTTCCGAATAAACTCCCAGGCTGTTTGAAGTATATGCTACGATAGTTTTTACAATGACCAAGAATATCGAAACAACAAGAGAAAATATCGAAAGTTTTCTTTTGGCTGTATCTCTTTTTTCCATGATGAAATGTTTTATATTTTTAATATATGCTATTTTTGATTATCTCGAACTTTTTTATTTTTTAGTAAACAATAATTCAAATGGCAATAATTATATAGGCGAAAGATTAACTTATAGATGAATATCATAATAGCAATGGGATAAAGATTGCAAGTTATGATACGATTTTTATATTATTTATTATATTATAATTTATATTATTATTTAATCTTCTGAACTTCCGATGCCGTAAATATCATTTCAATAAAATAATTTATGTTTAGCGCTGATCTTTCAATGAATATACCATCATTTTCCAGGAAGTCCCTATATATAACTTTTTCATATTTCCTTCGAACGGCCTCCTGCTTAGCCTCCTACGTAAAAAATGTTTCGGCGACGATCTTTGTGATCTATATAAAAAATACTGAATCTTTATTTTTAACTATTTTTTATCTAAATACAATGATTATTTTAATCGAAGACGTATATTCATAATCCTGTGAAACTTTTTTTAAATTAA
>JAQUMQ010000298.1 GCA_028718045.1 Actinomycetota bacterium | reverse complement strand
TATAATTCCGATAAAAGCCAAAGCAAAAATGCCGAATACAGTGCAGGAGATTGGAACAGCTGGTCCGATGCCAGCACATTTACCTGGCCTTTACCTTCTTTATCAATTTTCAAGAAATCCATTATATCCAACGAAGGTTCGGCAAAAAAATTATGCCCTCCTTGTTCTTCCAGAACCAACAAACCTCGTTGAATCGCTCCTATCGATTGGATGGAAACATTGCCATATTCGACAGTATAATCTTGTGCGTTATCACCAACATACTTAAGCATTTGCCTTAAATCCTTAAGGTCTATCAATAATAATCCCGAATCATCCGCAACTTTAAAAACTATATTAAGCACTCCGCTTTGTACTTCATTAAGCCCCAATAAACGCGATAATAAAAGAGGCCCCATTTCCGAAATCGTTGTTCTGACAGGATGACCTTGTTTGCCAAATACGTCCCATAAAACCGTGGGAAACCCTTGATATTTGAAGTCGCTTAATTCCAAGCTTTTTACTCTTTCTTCTATCTTGGGATTGTCGCCGCCGGCATTGCAAATACTTGCAACATCTCCTTTTATATCTGCCAAAAAAACAGGGACTCCCAGGGAACTAAATGCTTCCGCCATTACTTTCAATGATACCGTCTTGCCCGTCCCCGTGGCTCCTGCAATCAAGCCATGCCGGTTTGCCATCCTGGAAAACAAAAATATTTCTTCTTCACCCTTAGCAAATAACAATTTATATGTATCTGGCATATTAAACTCTCCTGATATTCATGCAATAAAGCTTTATTAATAGATTTTAAAAAACATGCTAAAAAAATATGCTGAACTTAATTTAATTTTGATTATATTTTATAGTTACAGCATTATCAATACCGGCTTTTGTTTAGATTCACCTATTGCGATATAAAAAAACAAGCAGATCATTTGAATTTATTAATAAAAACCCAATATATCGGCATAAGTATTAAACAAAACTTTAACTTTTTAAAGATAAGCTTGTTGAATAAACCAAGCTTTCTATGGATTTCAATCCTTTCTTAAAAGTATCCGAACTTAACAAAACAGACAGGATCTTGCTTCCCATAACGATTGCATCACAATATGCTTTTGTTTTGTTTATCTGCTCAATAGTCGAAATGCCAAATCCTAAAGCCAAAGGGATGTCCGTGAATTTTCTAATTTTTTTTAAAAATTCTATTACTTCTAAGCTGACGGTATTTCTGACTCCTGTCACTCCTTTGACTGAAACGCAATACAAAAAACCTTTGCTCAAGCTGCTTATTTGCTTAAGCCTATTCTCACCGGATGTAAGTGAGGCAAGCAGGATATTATCCAATGCTCCATCTTTGAAATAATCTTCATAATTCCGAAATTCTTCCAGCGGTAAATCAGGAATTATAAGGCCGTTAACTCCGGAAACTGCGGCTTCATGCAAAAATTTTTCAATGCCATATCTGTAAACAATATTGAAATAAGTCATCAAGACAATAGGGATATTGCTTTTGCTTCTGATTTCAACCACCGAATTAAAAACTTTGTCTGTATTCATGCCTCTATCAAGCGCATTTTTAGAAGTAGCTTGAATTACGGGTCCATCAGCAAGCGGGTCAGAAAACGGAATACCGATTTCAATTATATCGGCACCGTTTTTATCAAGCGCACAAACAAGCTTTATAAAATCCTCAAGATTCGGGTATCCGCAGGTAACAAAGGGAATAAATCCTTTTTGCCTTAAGGTTTTAAGCTCTTCGAATTTTCTTTTTATTACGGTATCGCGATCTTTATCGATATTTACTTTGGCTGTTTTATTTGGATTAATTTTTTTCATATCCATATGGTCTGTGTCTTTGTAATCCATATTTTTACAATCAGTATCCTTTCTATTGCTATAAGTTTTTGTCTTATCCAAAACCGCTCTTGCCGTTTTCATATTTCCATTAGTCTTATTTATATTATCTTTTATCATTATTTTCTCCTGATCTGGCTTATAAAACTTCTTTCTTATTCAGCTCATAAAATTTTAAATAAAGTCAAGCAACGATTCGATATCCTTGTCACCTCTTCCCGAAAGATTGACGATTATCGTTTGATCTTTGCAAAGTTTCGGAGCTAACTCCATTGCGTATGCCAAAGCATGTGAGCTCTCAAGCGCAGGTATTATGCCTTCCATTTCAGATAAGCTTTTAAAAGCGTTGACGGCTTCGTCATCCAAGACAGAAACATATTTTACTTTACCGCTTTCTTTTAAATAAACATGTTCGGGTCCGACTCCAGGATAATCGAGTCCCGCGGATATCGAATATGCTTCCTTTATCTGACCGTAATCATCTTGAAGCACATTGCTTAGCGCACCTTGAAAAATCCCTTTTTCGCCCGCAGTAAGGGAAGCTCCGTGCATTCCGCGCTTTATCCCTTTCCCGCCAGCTTCAACTCCTATCAATTTTACCTTTTCGGTTTCATTTAAGAACGGATAGAAAATACCTATTGAATTGCTTCCTCCACCGACACAGGCAATTATATAGTCAGGAAGAGAACCCGTGAAGTTTCTTATCTGTTTTTTTGTTTCAATTCCTATTACGGATTGAAAATCCCTCACGATTGTCGGATAAGGGTGAGGTCCTACAACCGAACCAAGAACATAATAAGTATCATCGATATTGGAAACCCAATATCTTATTGCTTCATTTACCGCATCTTTTAATGTCATGCTTCCGGAATTCACTTCAATAATTTCCGCACCAAGAAGCTTCATTCTTGTTACATTCGGATGTTGCCTTTTAATGTCAACGCTGCCCATAAATATTTTACATCTCATATTAAATAATGCAGCAACTGCCGCCGTTGAAACACCGTGCTGTCCTG
>JAQUMQ010000297.1 GCA_028718045.1 Actinomycetota bacterium | reverse complement strand
AATTGAAATTATATTATATAAATTTTGATTTTATTCTTGTTATCGTAATAGCCGTGACATTTAAAGAAAATATGATTGTCGGAATGTTTTACGGTTTTTTTAGTGGTTTTATTCTTGATTTGCTATCGAGCCACATTATCGGGGTTTCTCCGCTTATTTTTGCGCTGGATGCTTTTTTGATAGGAAAATTGCTGGAATCAGGATTGAAGTTGAAACTGCCAAGCTATATCTTGACTGTTTTCATGCTGACCGAGGTCAATATTGTAGTTGTAAATATTATTTATTATTTGTTCAATTATAATATCGATTTTTTATCGATGGGGTTCGACTTGTTATTAAAGCCCGTATTTAGCATATTGTTAATATTTATTATTTTTCCGTTAATTAGGTTAAAGTTATCGGGGGAAGAATTAATTGAACATCAGTAAGAATAAAAGATTGGTTTTTGTAAGCTATATAGTAATAATAGCTGTTGTGGTTTTAGCACTCAAGTTGTATTTTCTTCAGGTAATGAGCGGAGAGGTTTATGCCGAAGCGGTCTCTCAAAATATAACAAGAACAAAATCTGTATCTGCACCAAGGGGAAATATTTATGACAGAAACGGAAAACTTCTTATCGAAAGCATACCGACAGTTGCAGTTGCCGTAGATCCTTATACCGTATTAAAAAGAGACGATGTTCTTACCATACTGAGCAACAAGCTTGGCTTATCTTATTATGATTTAAAAAACAAGCTTGAAAATACCAAAACAACTTATATCGACAGAATAATAATCAAGCAAAATATCGACAAAGAAACGCTTATCTATTTAAAGGAAAATAGCCAGGATCTACCGGGAGTTGAAGTAATCAATATATTCTTAAGAAAATATAACTATGGTTATCTTGCCTCGCATATTTTAGGTTATACCGGCGAAATTAATGAGGAAAAATTAAGTCAGGAGAAATATCAGACCGGTTACGCGGGCGGAGACCAAATAGGACTTACCGGTGTCGAAGAACAATACGAGGATATTCTAAAAGGAAGTAAGGGTAAAGTAGTATATGAAGTTGATCCGCTTGGCAGGCCAACCAATATAATAGAACAAACCGATTACATTGCAGGAAATGACATATATCTTACAATAGATATCGAACTTCAAAAATATGTCGAACAGACTCTGGCTACCCAGCTTGAGGAGATCAGGAAAATTAAAGTCTCAAAAAAAGACGAGTACTATAAAGCCGGTGGCGGAGCCGTTGTAGTGCTTGACGCAAAAACCGGAGAGGTATTGTCAATGGCAAGTTATCCTACTTATGATCCGGGTGCATTTATCGGCGGAATATCCACTCTTGATTGGGAACAGCTAAATGATCCGGAAAATAATTTCCCTCTTAATAACAGAGCTATAATGGGTTTTCCTCCGGGTTCGGTTTTTAAAATAGTAACAGCCTATGCAGGATTGAGCGAAGGAGTCATAAATAAAAACAATCTGATATCGTGTGCCGGGACATGGTATGGTCTCGGAAATGATTTTCCGAAATCATGCTGGAAAAAGGGAGGCCACGGAGGATTGAATATAACAGGCGCAATACAAAATTCTTGTGATATTTATTTTTATGAAACATCGCTCAGACTATTTTTAAAAAATAATAATTCGGATGAACTGATGCAGAAATATTCAAGGCTTTTGGGTTTCGACAATCTGACAGGTATCGACTTACCGAATGAAAGCGCCGGAGTCATCCCGGATAAATTGTGGAAAAAAGAGTGGTTTAAAAATGATAAGGCAAACTCGATATGGTTTCCCGGAGATACGGTAAATATGAGCATAGGCCAAGGAGACGTGCTTATCACGCCTCTCCAGCTGGCTTATGCATATATGACAATGGCAAACAGAGGCATACAGTATAACCCACATTTCTTGAAGGAAATAAAAGATAAAAGCGGAGAAAACATAATCAATCTTGCCGACAGTAAATATAACGACCTGGAGCTTAATCAGGAATATGTTAATATAATCGAAAATGGATTTAATCTTGTAACGAAACAAGGTACGGGATCTAGTGCTTTCAGATCTTTTCCTTTGGACAAAATACCTGTTGCAGGCAAAACCGGAACTGCCGAATTTGCAGGTCGTCAAGATTACGCATGGTTTGTAAGTTATGCTCCGATTGGCAATCCGCAGTATGTCGTTGCCGTAATGCTTGAAGAGGCTGGCGGCGGAGGTGCCAATGCTGCTCCGGTTGCGGAAAAAATATATGAATACTTATATCATATCGAGAGTAAACAGCAGGTACATACAGTGGAAAGTTTTGGTGACTGATTGGGAAAGCATTCGAAAAATAATGAAAGATATATAAACAATATCAATACCGAGTTCGAAAATATCGATATTGACGAGACTAAAAAAAAATCATTAAAATTTGACATAGTTTTATTTGTATCGGTCATTTTACTTTCGTTATTTGGAATTTTGGTAATCTATAGCGCTACCAGATTTAGTCTTCCTGATGCAACGACTGATCCGATGTTTTATTTTAAAAAGCAAATAATCTCTTTGATAGTTTCCATCGTTGCTTTCGTCTGCCTTATTGCTTTTGATTATAGAAAACTTAAAAAAATCTGGGTTATCGTTTATTTGCTAAGCATATCAAGTCTTATAATCGTTTTATTTTTAGGCTATGAGGTAAATTCAACTAAAGGATGGATAGATTTAAAATTTACCAATATCCAACCTTCGGAATTTTCGAAGATATTCATGATTGTTTGCGTAGCGGCAGTTTTTTCAAAATGGAGAAGTGAAAAGAAAAGCTTTGTGGGTTTTAAAAAAGTAATCCTTTCTTTTTTTATTGCGTTTTCAATAATAATTTTGG
>JAQUMQ010000296.1 GCA_028718045.1 Actinomycetota bacterium | reverse complement strand
ATTGCCAGATACGGACTTGACTGACTCAATCCCGAAAAAGCACTGATGCTTTCGGATTTTGCCGATTTTTCGACAACCATTGCAACCGCAAAAGCTCCGAGATTCATCACAATATAAGCCATCATATATATCAATACGGACCATTGAGCGTCGGCGCTTGCTGCCGTAAAACCGATCAATATATAGCCACCGTGCGATATGCTCGAGTAAGCCATAAGTCTTTTGAAGTTCTTTTGCGGAAGAGCGCTTATGTTTCCCAAAATCATGCTTAAAACCGACATGACTGCGATGACAAGCACTATCCACTTCGAAGTAGCATAATTGCCAAAACCGACATAAAGAATCCTTATAAATCCCGCAAATGCGGCAACTTTTACTATCGATGTTATGATCAAAGCAACAATCGTAGGCGAGCCTTCATATGTATCGGGTGCCCAAAAATGAAAAGGGACTGCCGCTATTTTGAACGCAAAACCGACCAAAGACATGGCAATACCGGATATCAGCAACGGATTTCTCATAAAAACATATCTTTGATTAAAAATCCTTGAGATGGCGTAAAGATTTATTTCTTTTGTTAAGCCAAATACAAGAGAAAATCCGTAAACCATAATAGCTGAAGCAAGCACGCCTAAAAGAAAATATTTAAGCGAGGCTTCAGAAGATTTTGGATTGCTTTTTTCAAAACCCGCAAGAATATATGCCGGTATGCTTACCAGTTCTATCGAGACAAACAGCATTATCAGATCATTTGCCGTACTTATAAGCATTGCCCCTATCGTTATCAACAAAACAAGAAAATAATATTCTGATATATGATTTTTTATTCTTTCTGTCTTGTCGATATAATAAGGCGAAAGTCCGACTATAATAATTGAGATAAACAAAGTGAAAATCTTGAAAAATATCGAAAAATTTTCGATGCTATAAGCATAATTATAAAATAAACCCAACCTTCCCACGTTAAACCATAAAACCGCTCCCAGCGCAGCAAGCAAACCCAAAGCCGTAACCGGTGCCGCCGCTTTTTCAAACCTTTTTCCGATAAAAACTCCTGCCATCAAAACAAGGATGGCAAAAACAGCAACGGTTATTTCGGGCATTAATGAAATTACATCGATGTTCATACTTAAATGAATATGCCTTTCTATCGTATCAAATTGATAAATATCTCGGACTATTTAAATTTAAAAACCTTGAAATCATTGCTTATCGATATTACATACCCATAAGTTTGGTAACTGATATATTAATAACATTAACCAGGCTCGATGGATAAATCCCAATAAAAATTATGATTATTATTAACGGTATCAATGTAACGATATCAACTGCGCTGACCTTGCCGAATTCATGAATTTGCCCTTTGTACTCACCAAATATGACTCTTTGAAGCATCCATAAAAGATAAGCAGCTCCTAAAACCATTCCGATTACCGCAATATAAACCATAACCTGATAAAAAGTCGTATAATTTTTAAAAGTACCGAACAATATTAAAAATTCTCCCCAAAATCCTGACAAACCGGGAAGACCGAGTGAAGCGAACGAGGCAAAAGCAAGCATTGCCGCAAAGAAAGGCATCTTGTTCGCAAGACCTCCAAGTTCGGATATCTGCCTTGTATGAGTTCTTTCATAAATCATTCCTATTACCAAAAAAAGCATGCCTGTTATACATCCGTGATTGAACATTTGAAGAACCGAACCTGTGATAGCAGTAGGATTAAGAGAAGCAATTCCAAGCATTACAAATCCCATATGGGAAACGGAAGAAAATGCAATCAACCTTTTAACATCTTTCTGCACAAGACACGCAAGTGCTCCATAAACAATACCGGTAACCGCAAGTATGGAAATTGCGGGAGCCCAGCTCTTGGATGCATACGGCAAAATAGGTATGCTTATTCTTATAAATCCATAAGCACCCATTTTTAAAAGTATGCCGGCAAGAAGAACCGAGCCTGCCGTAGGCGCTTCCGTATGAGCATCCGGAAGCCATGTATGGAGCGGAAACATTGGTACCTTAATCGCAAATCCCATAAACATGAGTAAAAATACCCAGTTCTGAATACCGGGAGAAAGGTTGTTTTTTACAAGTTCCAACATATCAAAAGAATTGATACCCGATTTAAAAAATATTATCAAAATACCGACAAGCATTAAAACGCTTCCGAATAATGTGTAAATAAAAAATTTTATACATGCATACAACCTGTTTGAACTTCCCCAAATGCCTATAAGAAAATACATCGGAAGAAGCACAAGCTCCCAGAAAATATAAAACAAGATAAAATCAAGAGAAAGAAAAACACCGAGCATTCCTGTTTGAAGAAGAAGCAATAAAGCAAAAAATGCTTTGGGCTTGTTATCTGTATTCCACGAAACCAGAATTCCCAAAACGGTAAGAATGCAAATAAGAACCACTATCGGAAGGCTGATTCCATCCACTCCCAAGTGATAATAGATATTAACCCCTTTAACCCAGCTGTATTTTTCGACAAATTGCATCGAAGGATTTGTTTTATCGAAAGTAATCCAGATATAAGCAGCGGTTATTACGGTAAGGACGGCAAACACCAATGATACGACTTTTGCTTTTCCGGCAGCAGATTTTGGCAAAACCATCACTAAAATCAATCCCAATATAGGTAAAAACACCAAAGCAGATAATATGTTAAAATTCATCGACAGCCTCCGTTTTCAAAAATTACTTAAAATTTTTCTTTTGCGGAAATCTATATTATATAAAGTTATTTTTAAATTCATTAATTTTTGATTTTGATTTTGTACCATCATTTTATAAAAATTATGCTTATCAAAAGAAAAATTATGAAAACCGCAATGGCACCAAACATAACGGCAAGATAAAACGAAGCATTCCC
>JAQUMQ010000295.1 GCA_028718045.1 Actinomycetota bacterium | reverse complement strand
CAGCGAAGTTACTTTAAAAAGTATTCTAGACGGAATAATTTTATTATCGCAAAACTACAAAGGAAAAATATGGCTTGAAATCATGGTTCTAAGAAATATTAATGACGGTTTAAATGCTGCTTTTGATTTTAAGAAAGCACTGCTTCAAGATAATAAGATTTATGATAGAATTGAAAAGATTCACTTAAACACTCCTGTAAGACCCTCGGGATTTCAAGAAGTTTTCACTCCGTCTATAGAAAGTATTCAGGCTTTAAAAGATATTTTAGGTGTAAAAGCACAGACAATAAATCAAATTTCGGAAGATGTTTTTATTTCCAAATATCATGAAAAAAATGAAAAGCTCGAAGAAAGAATTATTGAACTCGCAAAGAGAAGGCCGGCTGCGGCTAAAGAAATCAGTATTGCTCTAGGTGTTAATATTAATGAGATTATAAAGTGCCTGAGATTACTTTTAAAAAATGATAAAATTAAATATAAGCTATACCGGAACAACAGGTATTATTATTTGTAAATAAATTAGAAAAGGTTAGGAAAAAATGAAAGTAGCTATTTCAACTGATGGGGAATTTGTATCCAGCCATTTTGGAAGGTGCCCGCATTTTACATTTGTGGATATCGATAACGGAAAAGTTGTGCAAAAAGAGGTTATAAATAATCCGGGTCATCATCCGGGATTTCTACCTCAATTCTTAAAAGAAAGAGGCGTTAGCGTTATTATTGCCGGCGGAATGGGCGCTAGAGCACAAGAACTATTCGATGATGCAAAAATAAGTACAATTATGGGTATAGAAGGTAAAGTCCAGGATACAATCAACAAACTTATTGCAGGCACACTCAAAGGTGGAGAAAGTATTTGCTCGCCAGGTACAGGCAAAGGATACGGTATAGATAAGGATGAATGCGATCACGGCAATCATCAATAAAAAATATTAAAAAATGTGAAAGGAGTTTAATATGCCAAGAGGAGATGGAACCGGACCATCAGGCCAGGGTCCAGGCACCGGAAGGGGTCAAGGAAGAGGTGCTGGGATAGGCAGAATGGGTGGACAAAAAGCTGCAGGTCCGGGAGGTAACTGTGTTTGTCCAAGTTGCGGCACAAAGGTTGCTCATCAGGCAGGTATTCCTTGTTATGATATCAAATGCCCAAAATGCGGCACCAATATGGTTCGGGAATAAAAAGTGGCCAGACCAACTATAAAAAAAATAGTCAATACAATTCCTCTTTGTGCTTATTTTAAGCCACAGGGAATTCCAATGACAAATCTTGAAATTGAGTCATTGACTTTGGAAGAAATCGAAGCGTTAAATTTAAAAGATGTCCAAAGCTTGGATCAAGATTGTGCTGCAAAAAAAATGGGGATATCCAGATCTACCTTTCAAAGGATAGTAAAAAAAGCAAGATATAAGCTTGTAAAGTCGGTAATAGAAGGAAAAGCTTTAAAAGTTGAAGGTGGTCATTACATACCGACCGATAAGGTAATTCAGAAACAGTGTTTAAAGGGCAAACATCACTATTATATAAAGAAAAGTGATTTAGGCCCACAACAAAAAGATTATGATAGAATTAGCAAAATAAAATGCCCTGAATGCGGAGAAAGAATTATCGATTATGAAAAAGATCATAAAAAAAGTAAAAGGAAAGGAAATAAAATGAAAATATGTATCACGTCAGAGGGAGCATCCCTTGATTCCAACGTTGATCCGCGATTTGGAAGGTGTCCGTTTTTCATTATATATGATACAGAAAACGACACTTTTGAAGCTATCGAAAATACCAGCCGTCAGGCAATGGGTGGAGCAGGAATACAGTCGGGTCAATTAATGGCATCCAAAGGTGTAGGAGCTGTTCTATCTGGTAATTTTGGGCCAAATGCTTTCAGAGTTCTGCAAACGGCAAATATAAAAACTTATTCAGGAATTTCGGGTACAGTAAAAGAAACAATAGAAAAATATAAAAGTGGCTTATTAACAAATACATCCGCTCCTGACGTAGATTCTCATTATGGGATGCGTAAAAATAACTAACAAAATCCAATAAAATAGATATCAGTTTAAAGGAGGTATGCAAGAATTGATAATTTCAGTAGCAAGCGGTAAAGGTGGAACAGGAAAGACTACAGTTGCAGTAGCTTTGGCTATCTCATCCCAGTACTGTCAGTTTATCGATTATGATGTGGAAGCTCCTAACGCAGATATATTCTTAAAGCCTGAGATAAGAAATATAAAAAAAGTTACAATAAAACAACCTTATTTTTTAACAGACACAGGCAAGGATTTTTCTGAATGTGTAAGATTTTGTCACTATAATGCCGTTGCTGCAATCGGAAGCGAGGTAATATTTTTCTCAGAGCTTTGCCATGGATGCGGTGGTTGCATGCTTGTCGGACCCGAAGGAGCGGTACGAGAAAAGGATGTTGAAGTAGGAAAAATTTCCAAAGGTTTTAGTTCTCCTGGAATTGATTTTCTAAAAGGTAATTTAATGCCGGGCTCTATGAGGACAACTACTATACAAGCCGAGCTTGAAAAAATGATAAACAAAAAAGATACCGTAATAATTGATTCTCCGCCAGGCAATTCCTGCAGTATGGTGATGTCAGTTAAAAACAGCGATTACTGCATTCTTGTAACCGAGCCTACTCCCTATGGTTTTAATGATCTTTTAATTTCTATGGAAGTGCTTGATAGCTTAAAGATACCTTATGGGGTAATTATAAACCGTGATGGTATTGGGGACTCAAGTGTTTCTGATTACTGCAAGGATAAAAATATAAAAATACATATAAAAATCCCCAATGATGTTCAAATTGCAAAATGCTATTCAAACGGCGGAACTTTGATTGATTACGATCAATCTTACAGATCAAAGTTTGAAAATATTTTAAAA
>JAQUMQ010000294.1 GCA_028718045.1 Actinomycetota bacterium | reverse complement strand
CACAAACGGGAGGTGATTTGAAAGAAAGTCTAATTATAATTTTAAAACTGTTCGTAGAAAAAATAAGCAATAATATAATGGAGGTCTTGATGAAAAAAGGTTTTTTATCAAAATTTTTGATTCTGACTTTAATAATTATTTTTATTGTAACTTGTGGATTGATTGGCTGTAAGAAAACAACAACTGAAACAACTGCCGCGGTTGAAGATACGGCAGCTGAAACTACAAAAACCGATGTTTCGGAAGCAGAGACAACTACTACCGCTGCCGCTAAAAAGCTTACTTTTGGATATATAATGCCTGGTCCTGATCCGTGGTATGCTTATGCAAGAGACGGATTTATTTTTGCTGCTGAAAAATTGGGAGTAGAAGTTTCAGTTTTGAATTCTGACTATGATCAACAAAAAGAGCAAGCTAATGTCGAAGACTTAATCACAAGAAAAGTAGATGGCATTAACCTATTCTCTTTCCTACCGGAAGGATGCCAGCTTGCTGCGCAAAAAGCAAATAAAGCCGATATTCCTATGACAATAGAAATGAGTGCCCTTGGAGAAGGCGAAGGCACTGTAGTGAGCGATATTGAATTCGACTGGAAAAAATTTGGGGAAATGGAAGCAGAATATATTGCAGAAAACTGGCCGGATGAAAATGTACTGGTTATATGCGGAATGATGGGTCAAGGACCTAATGATCTTTATTTAAGTGGGGTTAAAGAAAAACTTGCCGAACTCGGAAAGAATGAGATAGTCGGGGTCCATCCCGCAGATTACAATAGACAAAAAGCTATGGATATAATGCAGAATATGCTTCAATCAGGTTTGGAATTCTCAGTAGTACAAGTAGGAAATGAAGATATGGCAATGGGTGTTATACAAGTCCTGAAAGATGCTGGCAAATTAAATAATCCTATTAAAGTTATTAGCAATAACGGTTCCCCCGATGGTTTAAAATCCATAAGGGATGGAGAGTTATCTGCAACAGTTTCGACTGCGCCATCAGTAGGATCAATTTCTGCATTTGAAGCACTTTACAGGTTTGTTAACGGAGAAAAGGTACCTGATAAAATATATGCTCCACTGTTCATGATAACTAAAGATAATGTAGATGAAGCAGTTGCATGGGAAGCAAGTGATGTCACTTTGAAAGCGGTAGACGATATGTTTGCAAGTTTGGGTGATTATAAACCAATTTTTAAATAACTTCGTCGAAGCTTATATAATGCCAATACCAGGAATCAGTACAAACTCCTGGTATTGGCAAACACATTAAGCAATGCAGCAAAACTATTAAGTTGTCTTGCACAAAAATTTAATTTATAAATTAAAAATTTTTGAAAAATGGAAAAGATTCTTGATATAAAAGGGGTATCAAAAAGTTTCCCCGGTGTGAAAGCACTCAAAAGTATAGATTTTGATTTGTTTAGCGAGGAAATACATTGTTTGGTTGGGGAAAATGGAGCAGGTAAATCGACTTTTATAAAAATTTTAGCAGGTGCTTATATTCCAGACGAGGGAAATATTTGGATTTTAAATAAGGATTATAAATATCTTATGCCATTGCTAGCTATAGAATTAGGTATCCAGACTGTTTATCAGGAAAGCATCTTGGTACCGACTATAACTGTTGCTGAAAATATTTTTTTGGGAAATGAAAAAATTAATAAATATAGGTTTATCGATATAAAAAAAGCAAATAAGGATGCTAAATATTTACTTGAAACACTTGAAATTCAAATAGATCCAAAAAAATTAGTAGAACAGTTAACAACAGCAGAAAGACAAATGATAGGAATTGTAAAGGCTTTGTCGAGAAAAGCAAAAATCCTTATTCTTGACGAACCAACAGCGTCTTTAAGTTCGGTCGAAATAGATAAGCTTTTAAAGTTGATCTCCGATATTAAGAAATCTCAAGTGGGAATTATTTATATTTCTCATCATTTGGAAGAGGTATTTAAAATCGGAGATAGAATAACAGTCTTAAAAGACGGCAAAAAAATCAATACTCATGAAAATGAAGGTTTAAATCACGACATGTTGATAAGAGAAATGGTTGGAAGGCCCGCAAATTTATTTTATTTCAGGGAAAAAGTAAAGATAGAAGATAAACAAAAGATACTGGAGATTAAAAATTTTAGTAAAGACAGAGTCATAAGAGATGTTTCTTTTTCAGTGAAAAGTGGGGAAATTTTCGGAATAGGTGGAATGGTAGGTTCAGGAAGAACAGAACTAGCCAGAATGTTGGTAGGAGTAGATAGAAAAGATTCTGGTGAGTTGATTTTAGATGGAAAAAATATAACCCCGAATTCGCCTTTAAAAGCTATAAAGAATGGGATTTGTTTGCTATCGGAAGGAAGGCAAAGAGACGGATTGATATTGGTACGTTCGGTCAACGAGAATATATCTTTGGCACAAATAAATATAAGTAATAAGCTTTTCATAGATATAAGAAGAGAATATGAAAAAGTAAATAAAATGGCAAAAGATCTTAGGATTGTATGCCCGACGATTCAACAGGAAGTTAAAAATTTAAGTGGCGGTAATCAACAGAAAGTTGTTCTGGCGAAATGGCTTTTTACAAAATGTTCCATATTTATTTTTGATGAACCGACACTTGGCATTGATATAGGCTCAAAGGAAGAAATATATAAAATCATGACTCAGCTGCTTAGAGAAAATAAAATAATTATTATGATTTCTTCTGATATGCCCGAATTGTTGTCGATGAGTGACAGAATAGGCATTATGAGAAAAGGGGAAATGGTATCGATAGTTGATAACAAAGATATAACCGAAGAAAAAATATTGACTTATTCCATAGGAGTGAAATGAACAAGGAAGGACGAATTTCAAAAATATTCACAAATCAAATTTTCTTTTTAACTATTTTGATCTTTAT
>JAQUMQ010000293.1 GCA_028718045.1 Actinomycetota bacterium | reverse complement strand
TTAATTGTAAGCGAAAATATATTGACTGGAACCATGATAGAAAGTATTCCCTTAATCCAAATGACATCGGCTCCTCTAGTTCGAAATATGGAAAAATTTTATGAGTTTACCCATGGATTATCCACTTATATTGAGAGAACAATACTGGATCAGTACTACATATAAAAATAAAAAATATTTATAGATACCCACGGGCAAGCCCGTGGTACTTTTTAAACCATTCAAGCTTCGCTTGACCTAAATCCTGGCTTTCTTGGAATTGGAGATATTTGATGATACTTTTTTCATTAATGCCTACAGTTGAGACAAAATAACCCGGTGACCAGACGATATTCTCTTTCCAGTATACTTTAGACAACCAGGAAAACTTTTTCCTTAGTCTACTGGCTGACTGTGCTTTGATCTGTCCAATTACATCAGCAACACTATATTTTGGCGGTATGATCATAATCATATAGATATGATCAACCTGTATGTTATATTCTATTATTTCACAACCTGGAATGCTCCTGAGTATCTTAGGAAAAAGTTTTCTCAGGTATCCGCTTAATCCAGGATTTAGGATACGGCGGCGATATTTGGGTATCCAGACGATATGATACTCGGTGCGATAGGCACTGTGTCCTGAAAGTCTTGTTTGCATGTTATTATTTTATCATATCGCCACCTGCTCATTCATCCATGGGCAAGCCCATGGTTTTCTGCCCTAACGGGTTAATAAATAGTTCATTTGTAATGATAAAATAAAAACATAGAGTTAAAAATAAAATGTTGTAAAATGCCATGGCGTTTTACAACGACTAATAATTATATTTTTGGTTATTATTATTTATAATTACAATATACTGTCTGAAATATAGAATTTTAGTAATTTAATGTTGCTATAATTTTATTGGCATAAAAATTGCTTATTTAAATAAATGAAGAAAGTTTTAAAAATTCCTATATATAAATATAAATATAAGATGTAATTTATAAGGAAGCGAAAAATGTATTTATCTAATAGTTTATGGAGAAGTAAGGATATAATAACAGCTCCCGAACATTTAGGTTCAAGAGCTTTAATGAAGTCAATGGGTTTTACAGATGATGAGATTCGAAAGCCAAGGATAGCTATTGCAAATAGTTGGACTGAATTGTGCCCGGGTCACTTTCATCTTAGAAGTGTAGCAGATGCTGTTAGAGCAGGTATATGGCAAGCAGGTGGTGTACCGTATGAATTTTCTAGTTTTGCCCAATGTCCTGTTGTTGTTGCAGGTTCTGGATTACATGGAAGTAGATATGATACACCCAGTAGAGATTTAATTGCAGCAGAAGTTGAAGCCGCGGTTGAACAACATTTACTCGATGCAATGGTATTAATCTGTTCATGTGATAAAAATGTACCTGGGCATCTGCTTGCAGCAGCAAGGTTAAATATTCCTTGTATTATAGTTACTGGTGGACCGATGAATTCAGGGAAATTCAAAGGACTTAAAGTAAGTGCAAATACAGCTATGGTAGAGGGACGTAGTTTAGCAATGGGGGTTTCCAAACTATCCGCAAAAGAGGCTTTAGAACTTGAAGAGGAAGCTTGTCCTGGACCAGGGGCATGTGCTATTTTGGGTACCGCCAATACAATGGAGTGTTTAGTTGAAGCATTAGGAATGGTATTACCAGGGTCAGCGACTGCTCCTGCAGTATCAGCAAAGAGATTGAGAATAGCAAAAGAATCAGGGAAACAAGTTATGAATTTATTAAAAGCTCAAATAAAGCCAAGTGATATCATGAATGAAGATGCAATAATAAATGCAATAACTGTATTACATGCTATTGGTGGATCATCAAATGCAATTTTACATATTTTAGCTTTAGTAGAAGAACTTAATCTAAATTCAAGAATTAATATTAACCTTATAGGCAAATTAGGGAAAGAAACTCCTTGCATTACAGATGTTTTACCAAGTGGTAAATATGATGTTGTAGATTTAGATGAAGCTGGTGGAATTATTGCTGTAATGAAGAGACTTGGAGATAGAATTAACAAAAAAGTTTTGACTGTTACCCAAAAAACACTTGAAGAGAATTTACAAGGTATTGAAGTTAAAAGAGATGAGGTAATAAGAACAATAGACCATCCAGTAAATACTGAAGGATTATGTGTTTTACGAGGAAACCTTGCCCGCTCATCTGTTATTAGACCTACAGTAGTAGTAAAAGGAATGCGACAACATATTGGTCCTGCTCGTGTTTTTGATTCAATAGAAGATACTCTTATCGTAATAAAGGGAAACAAAATAGTTCCAGGTGATGTTGTTATTATTCGTTATGAGGGTCCAAGAGGTGGTCCAGGAACAACATCTGTGTATGGAGTAATTTCTTGGTTAAAAGGATTAGATTTGTTAGATAAGTGTGTTGTTGTGACTGATGGTAAGGTCTCAGGATTTTGTTCAGGTCCTGTGGTTGTACAAGTTGTACCAGAAGCAGCAGTGGGAGGACCATTGGCCATAGTCAGAGAGGGAGATTTAATAGAGATAGATATTTCAAGAGAAAAAATAGACATAAAGATCTCAGAAACAGAAATTGAAAAAAGACTTAAAAAGTGGAAACCAAAAGAACCTAGAGTAAAAAAAGGATTTCTCACTATTTACTCTCAAATTGCTTTACAATCAGATAGAGGAGCTGGATTGGGAACTGGTTTTGAAAAAATACAGATAGAAAAAAATATCTAGAGGTGATCTCTAAACGAATGATTACATTCTGGTACCAAAGTCATTTAACTTAATATATAAAATAATAGTTTGGATGGACCTGGAATAAATTTTACTCGAGAGATGAAGAAAAATAGTAAATCTTATTTGAGAAAAGGCAATAAAAATGAAAAAGTATATAAGTATTTTATACAATATTCATGAGAAAGTAAT
>JAQUMQ010000292.1 GCA_028718045.1 Actinomycetota bacterium | reverse complement strand
TATTTACAAATAATAATACCTGTTGTTCCGGTATAGCTTATATTTAATTTTATCATTTTTTAAAAGTAATCTCAGGCACTTTATAATCTCATTGATATTAACACCTAGAGCAATACTGATTTCTTTAGCCGTAGCCGGCCTTCTCTTTGCGAGTTCAATAATTCTTTCTTCGAGCTTTTCATTTTTTTCATGATATTTGGAAATAAAAACATCTTCCGAAATCTGATTTATTACCTGTGCTTTTTCACCTAAAACATCTTTTAAAGCCCGAATACTTTCTGTAAACGGAGTGAAAACTTCTTGGAATCCCGAGGGTCTTACAGGGGTGTTTAAGTGAATCTTTTCAATTTTATCATAAATCTTATTATCTTGAAGCAGTGCTTTCTTAAAATCAAAAGCAGCATTTAAACCGTCATTAATATTTCTTAGAACCATGATTTCAAGCCATATTCTTCCTTTGTAGTTTTGCGATAATAAAATTATTCCGTCTAGAATACTTTTTAAAGTAACTTCGCTGCATGGTCTGTTTATTTTTTTAAATATATTCTCATTGCAGCCGTCAAGTGATATTTTAACAAGGTCGGCATTAATTACATCTTTTACCGTATCTTTTTTATTTAACATACTTCCATTTGTCAAAACGGCAACAGGTATATTTGTTATATCTTTGACTGAATCAATTAATAGTCCTATATCAGAATTTAATGTTGGTTCACCGGAACCGGAGAAAGTAATATAATCAATTCTTTCCGAGCAATTAATAATTTTTTTTAATTCAATTCTAAAATTTCTAAAATCTATTTTTTTGTATTTTTTCCTATCCAAAGTTTTTATTGTTGTTTTTCCAAGCTGGCAATATATGCAGTCAAAGCTGCAAATTTTATATGGTATTAAATCTATACCCAAGGAATAACCAAACCTCCTTGAGGCAACAGGTCCATAAAATAAGCTGTTTTTATCTTCTTTCATTTGAATTTAAAACTTAAATACTTTTCCGGCACTTCCAAATAAACATTTATCGCCAAAATTATTCTTCAACTGCACAAATGCATCTATTCCTGTGCAGTGAGATGGCACAATCATTTTTATATTGTATTTTTTAAGTTCGCCAATAATTTTGTCTATGTCATGTTTTTCAAATTTTAAAAGATGTAATCCTCCAATAATTACAAGTTCTTTCCTGGCAAGCTTTAGCTCATTTGCTTTTTTTAAGATATTTACGATTCCGCTGTGGGCACAGCCTGTGACAATCAACAAAAGATCGGATAAATTTATGAAAATTGAAATATCATCAAATAATGGGTCTTTTACAAGTCTATTATTTCGTTTTATAAAAAGTGAACTTTCATTACTTTGTGTGATACCTGGAGTGGCATTATTATCACCCATGTCTTTATTTATCTGACCGCTTAGATAAATATCTTCACTAATCTGAACAGGCATACTGTTTAGCAAGAACTTAGCGCCTTTTTTTTCATAAACTTGTAATTTTTCGGGAATCCCGATATATCTGCTTTCGTTACATTCGTTAAAACCCTTATACTTGCTGAATTTTTCCTCAAATATTAAAGGATGGGCGTATACGTCAATTTCTCTGTTCAAATATTTGATGATAGATAACAACCCACCAGTATGATCATAATGTCCGTGGCTTAAAACAATTTTAGAAATTTTATTTAAATCAATGCCTAATACTTTTGAATTTGCCAGTACTAAATCACTCTGTCCGCAATCAAAAAGTATTTTTTGGTTTTCATCCTCAATCAAGGCTGAAAAACCATGCTCTGCTTTTAACTTTTGTGAATCTACATAATTATCAACAAGAATTGTAAGTTTCATATTGCCATAAACCATAAATAATAATTAATAATAATAAAAATTTTTAATAATAAAATTAATTATGAAGATACATTTTGCGACTTGACATATTTATCAATTATTTCAGTTATTTTCATAATACTTTCCGAAACCGGTGAATTTTTCTCAAGCACTGTCAGTGCTTTTCCTTTATCGCATAATTTAATAACATCAGGTTCCATAGGGATATCACCTAAAAAATTAATACCCGTATCTTCCGCAGTCTTTTTTGCCCCACCTGTACCAAAAAGATTAATTTTTTTATTGCAATTAGGACAAATAAGCCCGCTCATATTTTCTACCAATCCAATAAAAGGAATATTTAGAGCTTTTGCAAACTGAATACTTTTTCTTGCATCAAGAAGAGCAACTTCTTGTGGAGTGGTTACGATGATTGCTCCATCAAGATCATTTATAAGTTGAATGACACTTAATGGTTCATCGCCTGTTCCTGGAGGTGAGTCAATAATTAAATAATCAAGGCTACCCCAGTTAACATCAGTTAAAAACTGCTTTATGAGTTTCATTTTTAAGGGTCCGCGCCATATAATAGGTGTATCCGGATTTTCTATTATCGATGCAGTACTTATGACTTTTAAATTATGAAGCACTTTTAGAGGGTTTATCCTATTGCCGTTTCCAGTTAACCTTTCATTTTCCAGACCAGTCATCTTGTTTACATTGGGTCCGTGTATATCAACATCCAAAAGACCTACCTCGTATCCCTTTAAAGCCAAACAATATGCAAGAGTTACTGAAATAGTTGTTTTACCTACTCCGCCCTTGCCGCTGATTACAATAAGCTTATGCTTAATATTTGCAATGTTTCTTTCGGTATCTTCCGACATTTGATTGATTTCCATATTATTCTAAGTTGTCACCATAAACCTTTCTTATTATTTTTAAACTTTATAATCATAAAAATATTTTTTTCTTTGTATTGCTGATATATCCTTCCGGTCTTGCTGTTTTTGTCTACAAATCCATTTATAAAAAATCCTCCCGTCTTAAGTATTCTGTGCACTTCAAAGAATACTTTTTTGCATTAATT
>JAQUMQ010000291.1 GCA_028718045.1 Actinomycetota bacterium | reverse complement strand
CTTGAAAGAGAAAGAGGCATAACGATCAAGGCTCATTATGTGACTGTGCTGTATAATTCAAAAACTGATGGCAATGAATACCAGTTTAATTTAATAGACACTCCCGGACATGTTGATTTTACTTACGAAGTTTCGAGAAGTCTTGCTGCCTGCGAAGGCGCACTTCTTGTCGTCGATGCCACACAAGGAGTTCAAGCTCAAACACTTGCCAATGTCTATCTTGCTATAGAAAATAATTTGGAGCTCATTCCGGTGATAAACAAGATTGATTTGCAAAGCGCAAGACCCGAAGAAGTGTCTGACGAGCTTAACAAAATATTGGGAATTAATAAAAATAAAATCCATAAAGTTTCCGCAAAAACAGGAGAAGGCATCGAAGAAATACTGGAAAGCATAATCCTGGAGATCCCAGCTCCAGGAGGCAACGAAATAGCACCTTTGCAGGCGCTTATTTTTGATTCCAGATATGATGCATACAGGGGAGTCGTATCTCTTATAAGGATCGTAAACGGTAAAATAGAAAAAGGCATGAAAATAAAATTCATGGCAGAAAATTATATTACCGAAGTCGAAGAAATAGGGATTATGGCACCAAAAATGATACCCAAAAATGAACTATCGACTGGTGAAGTCGGATATATTGTTACCGGGATCAAGGAGGTCGATAAGATTATCGTCGGCGATACGATAACATCTTTTGCAAATCCGTCGGAAAATAGTTTGCATGGTTACAAAAAACCCAAACCAATGGTATATTGCGGGCTTTATCCGATAGACGGAGATGATTACGAGGATTTAAGAGAAGCTTTAAAAAAACTTGAACTTAACGACTCTTCTTTAATATTTGTTCCCGAAGTTTCTGCGGCACTCGGTACAGGTTTTAGGATGGGATTTTTGGGATTGCTGCACCTTGAGATAGTAAGGGAAAGGCTCGAAAGAGAGTATAATTTAAGGCTTTTAACCACTACTCCTAATGTTGCGTATAAAATAACGAAAGTAAATGAAGAAGTAATTTTTTTAAAAAGTCCGGCAGATTATCCCGAGCAGGAAAATATAGTAAAGATAGAAGAGCCGTATGTTTTAGCAACAATAATCACTCCTAAAGAGTATATCGGCGAAATCATGAAACTTTCAAGTCAGAAGAGAGGAGTTTATAAAGATATGCAGTATATTTCCATCGGAAGAGTGGAAATAAAATATGATTTACCTCTCTCGGAAATAATAGTAGATTTTTTTAATCTTTTAAAGTCGGTTTCTTCGGGATTTGCCTCTCTTGATTATGAGTTTTTGGAGTATCGTGAATCTGATCTTATCAAACTCGATATACTTGTTGCGGGGAACAAAGTTGATGAGCTTGCGGTTATAGTTCATAAAGATAAAGCCTATAATATAGGCAGAGAATTTGTAAAAAAGTTGAAAGAGGAAATACCGAGACAGATGTTCGAGATACCGATACAGGCTTCGATAGGCAAAAGGGTAATAGCCAGGGAAACCGTATCAGCATTCAGAAAAGATGTGATAGCAAAACTTTACGGAGGTGACGTAACAAGAAAAAACAAGCTCCTGGACAAGCAAAAAAAAGGAAAGAAAAAGATGAAAAAAATAGGCAAGGTAGAAATACCAAGTGAAGCATTTATGAGTTTTTACAAAATCGAGCTTGAAAGTAAATAATTTTTGAATCGAAAAAGATTATAGTCAACCCAAAAAAGCTTTATGTTTTTTTATTTTTATAGTTTATAATAACGGTTTATCGGTTTTTGACTGTTTTGAATTTGTTTTAATTTTAAATTGAATAGCTAAAATATAAACAGAAAGGTAAAGAAATGAAAAAAAGAATATTATCAACTTTTGGCATTTTTGTAATTTTAATTTTGTTTATATCGACAATTAGCGGTTGCGCCAAAGTCGGCACGAAAATTGCTGAAAAAGCAATCGAAAAGGCAGCAGGTGGAAATGTTGATTTAAATTTAGATGAAAACAAGGTAAATATTAAAGATGAGGAAGGTAACCAAACTCAGATTGGAGAAAATGCAAAATTACCCGATGGTTGGCCTTCAGAATTGTCTGTTTATCCTGACGTAAAACTTTCGATGTCAACGAAAACCAAGAATGGCGATACTAATAAAAATGAGTTTTCGATTTTAGGTGAAGTTACAGGCGGCACGATAAAAGATGTATATAATTGGTATAAAGATAAATATGCTACGGGATGGGAAGTTACGACTGATCAATACACTGAATCAAGCGATGGGGATGTGGCTTATATTAATTTCAAGAACGATAAATATGATGTTGGGGTAATGGTTGGAAAATCAGGCGACACAGCCACAATGACAATGACCGTAGTGGAACAGTAATTTTAAAAGGTGTAATTTTATGTTTTGGTAAAGCAACAAGAATTTTCAAAACAAGCCTTTACTATTAAAAAATACCAATAATGAATAATAAAAAAATGAAAGAAATGAAGGTTTCTTTCATTTTTTTTGCATGAAACAAGTTTAAAACCTTAAGATGTGTCAGTCTTAATTTGAAGTGATCATCATCGAAATATTGTGGATAAAATGGTAAAAATATACCTCGGTCGACTACCTTATGCATAGCATATAAGCCTAGAATAAAACAATATCGTTATGTATACCGTAAAATAAAATAATTTGTAACTTGTATTTTTTTCTTATATAATCTTTTTTTAAAATATGCGACAAGCAGGAGTCCTCCTATTTTAGGTAATCCTTAAATAGGAGAACGCCTATTCTGTCAAACTTATTTTAAGAAAATCAAAATAGTTTGGAGGTAGTGCTGTTGAAAAGTGATATTGAGATTGCTCAAGAAGCAAAAATGAAGCCCATTCTTGAGATAGCAGAATCGATGGGGCTAAAAGAAGACGATATCGAATATTATGGCAAGTA
>JAQUMQ010000290.1 GCA_028718045.1 Actinomycetota bacterium | reverse complement strand
GGAACCCAGTCCGGTAAATCGCTAAGGCTCAAAGGTAAAGGAATGCCACGCCTTAAAAGTACGGAATACGGAGATTTATATGCCAAAATAAAAATAGTGATTCCGGAAAACATTACGGAACAACAAAGAAAATACCTCGAAGATTTCTCAAAGATTTATAATGAGAATCCGAGAACTAAAATTATTGTCTAGGGGTGATGAATATGCAGTTTGAAAAATTTACGATAAAAGCGCAAGAAGCTATTTCGGCAGCAAATACCATTGCAATGGATAATGGCAATCAGGAAATTGCCGATGTCCATTTAATGAGTGCTTTGCTTGGGCAGGAGGAAGGAATCGTTATTCCAATACTGCAAAAGCTCGAAGTAAATCTTGGCGATTTCGATAAAAAAATAAGCGACGAACTTAAAAAATATCCAAAAGTTTATGGCTCAAACACTCAGGTATATTTAAGTTCGAGTCTTAATAATACATTAAATGCTTCCATGAAAGAAGCCGATCAGTTAAAAGATGATTATGTCAGCACGGAGCATTTGCTTATAGCATTGTCCGAAAGTAAAAGCAAGATAGGAGAGATTTTAAGACAGCACGGTGTTTCAAAGTCAAAGATTTATCAGATTTTGGTTGAAATAAGAGGAAATCAAAGAGTTACGGATCAAAATCCGGAAGATAAATACCAGGCTCTTCAAAGATTTGGCAAGGATATGACGGAGCTTGCAAAAAAAGGCAAACTGGATCCTGTAATAGGAAGGGATGACGAAATAAGGCGTGTTATTCAGGTTCTTTCGAGAAGAACTAAAAACAATCCTGTATTGATAGGAGAACCAGGTGTAGGAAAGACTGCCATAGTCGAGGGGCTTGCCCAAAGAATTGTATCCGGAGATGTTCCCGAAGGGCTTAAAGATAAAACTGTTTTTGCTCTAGATATGGGTGCGATAATTGCAGGCGCCAAATATAGAGGGGAGTTCGAAGACAGGTTGAAAGCTGTTCTCAAGGAAATTTCGAAATCAGAAGGTAAAATAATTTTATTTATTGACGAACTTCATACTGTTGTTGGTGCCGGTGCGGCAGAAGGCGCCATCGATGCATCCAATATGCTAAAACCCATGCTTGCCAGAGGCGAACTTCACATGGTAGGAGCCACTACGCTTGATGAGTACAGGAAATATATTGAAAAAGATGCAGCGCTTGAAAGAAGATTCCAAACAGTGTTTGTAAGCGAACCTGATGTCGAGGACACGATCGCAATCTTGAGAGGACTTAAGGAAAAATACGAAATCCACCATGGAGTCAGAATAAAAGATTCGGCAATAATATCGGCTGCAACTTTATCGAACAGATATATAACCGACAGATTTCTGCCGGATAAGGCAATTGATTTGACCGACGAAGCAGCTTCGAAATTAAGGATCGAAATAGATAGCCTGCCCACGGAAATAGACGAAATCGATCGGAAAATAAAACAGCTTGAGATCGAAGAACAAGCGTTAAAGAAGGAAAAGGATAAATTTTCTCTTGAGAGAATGCAAAAAATTAAGGAAGAGCTGGCTCAACTTAAAGAAAAAAGCACCGGTATGAAAGCTCATTGGCAAAAAGAAAAGGATTTGATAAAAAGCATACAGTCGGTAAAAGAAGAAATAGAAAAAACAAAAATAGCGGCAGAGCAAGCTGAAAGAAATGCGGATTTGCAAAAAGCTGCCGAATTAAGATATGGAAAGCTGCTGGAGCTTGATAAAAAACTTAAAGAAAAAAATGAAGATTTATCGATATTGCAAAAAGATGTAAAGATGCTCAAGGAAGAAGTCGATGAAGAAGATATTGCCGAGATAATATCCAAGTGGACGGGCATACCTTTATCCAGGCTCATGGAAGGAGAAGTTGAAAAACTGATCAGCATGGAAGACAGGCTAAAACAAAGAGTGGTTGGTCAGGATGAAGCAATTAATTCGGTTGCCAATGCGATCAGAAGAGCAAGGGCAGGCCTGCAGGATCCCAATAGGCCCATAGGATCATTTATATTTTTGGGTCCAACTGGTGTAGGTAAGACAGAGCTTTCAAAGGCACTTGCCGAATTTTTGTTTGATGACGAACATGCGATGGTCAGAATCGATATGTCTGAGTATATGGAAAAACATACTGTTTCAAGGCTTAACGGGGCTCCTCCGGGATACGTGGGATATGAAGAGGGAGGTTATCTTACCGAGGCTGTAAGGAGAAGGCCTTATTGCGTTATTCTTCTTGATGAAATTGAGAAAGCTCATCCTGACGTATTCAATATTCTTCTTCAGATAATGGATGACGGAAGATTGACTGATGGCCACGGAAGAACCGTTGACTTTAAAAACGCAATTCTTATCATGACATCCAACATAGGAAGCCAATATATTACCGAGCTTGGGAAAAAGGATGAAAAGGAAATAGAAAAACGGGTAAGAGAAGCCATGAAAGATTATTTCAAGCCGGAATTTTTAAATAGAGTAGATGACATTATTATTTTCCATAAGCTTGGCATCGAAGAAATCAAGAAAATTGTTCTGATAGGGCTTAAAAAACTAAAACAATCGCTTGAGAGTCGCAAAATCAAGCTTGAAATAAGCGAGGGGGCAAAAGAATTGGTAGCAAGCGAAGGTTTCGATCCGGCATATGGTGCCAGACCTCTTAAAAGAGTCATACAGAATGAAATCCAAAATGTTTTGGCAATGAAGATCCTAAACGGAGAAATAAAAGAAGGAGACGCCGTTTCGATTGGCGCAACTGGTCCCGAAGGTAGAAAACTTTCGTTTGAAGTTATCAAGTAAAGGCAATGTTTCATTTGATTTGATATTTGGCTTAAATTATATAAGGTTTTAATTGAAGCATACCGGTAATAATGCGATATAAACGCGTTATCTTGCTTAATTTAAATCAGGATAATTTAAGCCAAACT
>JAQUMQ010000289.1 GCA_028718045.1 Actinomycetota bacterium | reverse complement strand
TAAAATCACAAACCGCCATGATTTTATAATATTTCTCCCCTCTCGGTATGAACTCATAATAATGAGCAAAACCTTTTTTCTCCAGCAGCTCTACTTCATGTCTGTATTTTTCATAATCACACATATGATTGGGATCTCTCATCGTACCAGCCGCCAGCAAATCCCACGACTGTCCGGTTTTCGCTTTTATCTCTAAAGCTATATCTTCCCACATAGAAGTCAATATATCCCATCTCTTGTTTGATTGTATCCAGCCGATAAGACCGACGAGGTTATTGCTTAAATACTCCAGTTTGTTTAGTCCCAATTCTTCCTTCAGCTTAGGTATATCTTCGACTTGCCACTGCATATCGGGTCTCGCACCATGTGGGATAATCATTATATTGGTAGGCATTTTCCACTTTCTTTGAGTAAAAGTCCAGTTCAGTCTCCATTTCTGGTATTCGCTTTTAAAAATAACGACATCTGCCGTATTGCAAAGCCTGTATATAAAATTTTCCTCAATATCTCTAAGCCTGCCATGAACGGTATGGGGTTCGACTACGACAGGATATTCGCTTATAGCATCAAGAAATTCAAGAAATCCTGCATTGTTATCCCCTATTCCTCTTTCGTCAACATATTCATATAAGCCATACTCATGCTCGATATGTACTACATGCGGGGAAAGTTTTTTTATTTGTTTGACGACGGGTTTCCACCAGAAGCGCTTACTGGTATCAATCAGCGGATATACACCATCGCCAGACCCATCGATATGACTTATGACAAGTACGTCCCTGCTAACATACAACTTCTGGAGAAACTCTCTTGCTTCTTCAGTAAAAGTAGCAATCCCACATAACCTAGGTGTGTAACTTGATATTAATACCACCGGCTTGCCTCTGCCCATAATTTTTTGACCCTTTTCCATTAATTACCTTTTTACCTCTTAATTAATAAATATCTTAGTGATTATAACCTTATTTTTATTGAAAAAAAGATAGTTTTTTATATAAACTCTTGATTTAAAATGTTGAGGTTACTTTTTTTTAAGCCCATATACAAACCCGCCTCGCCGATTTTCAAGAGTATGGGACGTTATGAAAGTTTCGGGATCTATGTCGAATATTATTTTGTTTAATTTCTGAAAATGATCATGTTTGCAAATAATATTTATGATCTTGACATTGCCGTTTTTACCAAACCCGTTATAACAAGTGGCTCCAAAACCCTTCTGCCGTAAGCATTTCTCAATTTCGTCTGCTTTTTTTACAGAGATAATATTTATGCTTATTAAATCCTTTGATAGTTTATCGGAGATAGTAATACCCACAAGAGTACCCACCGCAAACCCTGCTCCATATGCAAATACGCCATAAATATTATTGCTTAAATCCTGAATGACTCTTGCAATTACCGCAACGAAAATCGTAACTTCAAAAAAACCAACCAATGCCGCAAAAATTTTTTTTCTTCTTACTATGAAGTTGATCCTAATGGTGCCAAGCGAAACATCGACGATGCGACCCAAAAAAATAGCCAGTGACCAAAAAAGCATCTGCATTTTTTCTCCAAATAGCCAAAAGCAATAAATAATATTTTATTGTTTATAAAATCGATATCCTATTCTTTATATTGATAACAATTTTTCAATATCGCTAAAGTTCAAAAATCTTATTGTGAATTATATAACCACTGGTTTTTAATGCAATCAATATTAATTCTATTTCACTTACTCGCATAGTACCAGATCTATGCCACGTCCTAAACAATATTAATTCCATCAACTATACTATATCATTCAATCTTTCTAGTTCATCGATAGGTTTGCCATCCTTGCCGACAGTAAGATTTGCCCCATTGAAAAAACCGGTTTTTATTTTCCCGCACGCAGCTTCGAAGTCCTTAAGATGAGGTGCATCTAAAATGCCTATCTTTATTGACCTGCTTATGATCTCGGGTTCGATCAAAGGATCGGCAAATCTTCCTTCTCTGTTCAAATCCTTTATCTTCTCGATAACCAATCCGGCATCTTTTATCAACTGTTTTTTTCGCACGATTACCTCTGAATCATTTTTCATATCCGGACATCCGTTCAAATAATTATTGATTACCCTTACGACTATTTCCGAACTTTCAATAATATCTGCAGGCTTGGCCGCATGTTCCGATTCACAATATGCTACCACGTGTACGATATGCGGATTTATCTGCATTTGAAGCATTGTCGAAGATGCGAGCTGCCCTTTGTTTGCATAAAAATTTCCAGACATGCTGAAAAGTCCTGTCCTTGACTGCCTTAAAGTCGTAAAGGTTTCATCATGCAAAGATTCTATTAACTGAATTTTTGCAAGCATTTTTGCCAGATCCATTTTAAAAGACGTCTCGGGAGGCGTATTAAACATATATTGGGAAACATATGTTCTTACACCCATCTTTTTTGCGTTGTATGCGGCAATATATGCTGCGGCTACCGCAATGGAATCGGGAGCATAGCGAAGGCTCCAATGGTGAGATTCGTTGACCTCAACAGGAATATTTTGCTGTGCATGCCATTTCATAACTGCTTGGTTTTCTGCGATGGAATCGACCAGGCTTCTTTTGCTTCTGTTATCGATTTCATTATACCAACAAAGAGGTACCGCACACCATGCATTGTTGATTTTCTCTTTTAATATCTTTGCGAATTCGACTATATCATTTGTTCCGCTGTAACATCTCATCAAAGGATAGTTTCCTGTTTTTGAAGCCTTATAAAGTTCCCCAAGATCTTTCTCGCTTCTTATGGGTACTCCGCCCGCTCCATTTTGTTTTTCATCCATTTTTTCCGGATGAAAGAAAAATTCCTGAGTATTTTGATCAGGTCCCAACGATATTATATCTATCAACTTGCTCTCGGAAATTTTTCTTATGCCTCTTACCGTTTCTTTAAGATCGGGTCTGCCAAAATGATGT